>JBCCIM010000101.1 GCA_039111535.1 Bacteroidota bacterium
CCGAACATGAGTGGTGGCACAAGCCAACGCAGGGCTCAAGCACACACGTTGTTAGAAAACACTGTGTTAGAAAACAGCTTGTGATGCAATATCCTGATACCCAGGCTCCATCGCTCAGTGGAGCCTGGGTATCAGGATATTGCATCACAAGCTGTTTTCTAACACAGTGTTTTCTAACAACGTGTGTGCTTGAGCCCTGCGTTGGCTTGTGCCACCACTCATGTTCGGAGAGAAAATAACGATTATATTGCTCTTGATAAGTCTAACAGAGCCCCCGAAGGATCTGGTCCAGCAGTTTACCTTGTAGGAATAGCGCCCTGTTGCACCCATGTCATCCTTCGGGGACTCAGGATGAGGTTGAATCGAGCAGCGCGCCATTCTTGTCAATCTCTCCGCCAGGAGATGGTATCTCCTTCCAGTATGCCATTGTTGTCGGTAAAGCCGGCAATCACTTCAACTACATAAGCCGCAGGATACTCCGAAGGCACGCTGTCGGGTGAGAGGGGGGTCGTGTATTTTGCAATATGAACAATCTCCATCGCGCTGTTGATGAAGATGATGTCGAGCGAAATGGTGGTGTTGGACATCCAGAAACTCTGAATGCGTTCTTCTGGCATAACAAAAAGCATCCCGGAACGATCTGGCAGTCCGGTTCGCTGCATCAGGCCCCGCGTTATGCTGGAGTCATTGTCTGCAATTTCGATGTCCAGGCTAAGATAGTTTTCTCCGCCCCGCAACAGGTCCAGTGTGCCATCTTTTCTGAATGGAATATTAACCTCCGTTTCCGCCTCGGAATTGGGTGGCGATGCAGATTCAGTTTCGCAACCCATGCAAATAAGGCCGGCAAGCAAGAAAAGAGAAACAGACTTCAGTGTATACATATCGGGGATAATGTAGGATCAACGTTTATGCCTTACAAATAAACAAAGGCAGCCGCTCAAAAACCTTAAACCAGCAACCTTCAACAGCAAACACAAACATGTGTTTGCTGTCAGCTGTCTTTCAAACGCCATCGGATACGCATGGATTCATCGATGCCATACCGGTCGGAAAATCCTCCGTTTACTTCCAAAACAAAGAGGGCAGGGCCAGAGGAGGCAATGGTCTGTTCGGTAAACGGCCGCGCGCGTTTGGCGATGCTGACGATGTTTGAGTCAGCATCTACAAAAATCAAATCGAGGGGCAGAGGTGTGTTTCGCATCCAGAACGTCTGGATTTTTTCCTCGTCGTCGAGGAAGAGCATGCCGCCGCGTGCCGGCAACGAGGTGCGCTGCATGAGGCCGCGTGCACGCGCTGAGTCGCCCTCCGCAATTTCTATTACAATGGTGGTCAATACGCTGCCATCCGGGCGAAGGACTTCCAGTAGACCGTCTGCCCTGAATTCTATTTCAGGCGCGTCAATGACCTGGCTGCTGTCATCGGAGGTACAGCCAGCGACGAGCAAAAGGATAGCCACAAGGAGGAAATGGCGTGCGCGCATGGGCTTTTGTAGAGTCATGGGTTTAGAGCATTTATACCGGGAAGAATACCTAAAACAGCAGGCGCGTAAAGGCAGCCTGGCTCTGGGCTTTTCCTTCTTCAGACAATCGGACGCGATTGTTGCGAATCGGTTCAATTATTCCTTCAGATTCCAGCCATGCAAGTTCCTCGATGTGGTCCGAGAGCAAGTCGAGTCCATAAGCCGACTCCAGGCGGAGCAAATCGAGTCCTTCGGCATGCTGCAGGCGCAGGAATACGTATTCATTGGCCAGGGTATCCAGGTCGAGCCGGCTGCGGCTTTCCACAGGCAGTTCTTTTTGTTCAAGTAACGCGCCGTAATACGCAATATTGTCTACATTGGCCCACCGATTGGCTTGAGAGCGGGAGCCGCTCATCCACCAGAAAGAATGCGCGCGGGGGCCGATGCCAAGGATATTGCCGTGGTAGAGCTGCAGTTCGCGCATTTTGCTCTGGTGCCCGGGGGCTGCAAAAGCAGAGAGCACGTAGTGCTCAAAGCCGGCCTCCGCGAGGTATTGCTGGGCAAATCTGTACCGTACTTGAGCGTTTTCTTCAGTGTCAGGATACGAAAAGCAGGCGGCCAACTGCGGTGCATTGCCTTCCACGTTATAAATCGGCATGCCGAGGATTTCGATGTGGTTGACACCGTAGCTGCGCGCTTTTTCGAAGCTTGCTGCCCAATACTCGATCGGCTGGTCGGCGATGTCGATATTGAACGTAAGCGAAACGGTACGCATGCCGGCATGCCGGCAATTTTCGATGCCCGTCGCTACCAGCTCGGGGTTGAATGTGTGGCCCAGTTTTTCAAGGTCTGCTTCGAATAAGGAGCCTGCCTGTATATTAACCGTATCGAACCCAAGCGCTGCCAGGCCCTCCAGGGTATCCATATCGAGTTGTAATGGACTGAGGTCTATCGAGAACTCATTGACGTGCAGTGCATCAAAGCAGCTAAACAGTGTACCTACAACCGCGCGAATGCCTTCTTCCCGAATATGAAAGGGGGCACCCCCGAAATGAATGGCTTCTATCGTTTCGTTTGGGCTATGCGTGGGCGCATAAAAGTTTAATTCTTTGCACAGGGCATGTGCATACGCAATACCTGGCCGGCTGACTGCGCGCGACGCATCCGTTGCTTTTCCTGGCCCTTCAATATTGATGTAGATGCCTGCCATTTAGTTTGTCTTCACCCCCATGCTAAACTTCGACGCTTTACACAAACAATTTTCTGGTTTTGGTCAGTATCAGTCGCAGGAACGCAAACGTAAGGCCATATTACTTGAGAGGGCGCTCGAAGTTTTTACTACCTACGATTCTTCCGGATTTGAGGTCGTAGAAGAAGAGATTGGCCGGCCCGAGAAGCTGGTTGCCGTTCCGTTGGAAGTCCCGGTTTTGCAACAGGCGGCAGGTAAGCGGCCTACGCCGATGACGGTGGTGGCGTCAGATGGCTCTCAAATCTATCCCGATCGCAATGTGGAGCCGCTGTGTTACTTGCTGAACCTGAGTCGGATTGCGTTTCAGTATGGGACAACGGAGCAGCCCGTAATGGATGCTGTACCGTACCTGTATTTTAAAGGGCAGGACCTGAACGCCGTTGATGGACCAGACATAGATGTAGCCGGCCCTGAAGTGGTTTCTGCATTGCGGGATGAGTTGGAGTTACAAACGCTGCTGGATACAGCGCACGAGATGCGCCAGGTTGATCGGCCGGTATTGGCGGTGGCGGATGGTACGCTTATCCGCTGGATGATCAAGCGGCTGCGCCGGCCGCAGTTGGAGGCGCAATTGCTGCAGCGTTATTTCAACGCACTCGATCAATTCCAGAAGCAGCAAATTCCGTTGTGCTCTTACATCAGCATGCCGCGGGGGACTGAGTTCATCAACTACCTCGCGTTACACATGAGCGACCCTGCTTCAGGCTTGGTCGCAGATGACTTTGCCGGCATTACCGATCGTATGCTGTTTCAGCACGTATTGGCACCCGGCGAGCGCACCGCTATCTTCCGTTCACAATCTGTTGTATTGCAGGAATACCCGCCGACCCAGGTCATTTGCTATTTTTACGTGCATGTGCAGGGGGCCCAGGGGGCTTCTGAAATTGCGCGCGTAGAGTTTCCCCGGTGGATGATAACGGATCCTGCAATGATAGAACTGGTTCACGCAACGGTGCTTAGTGAATGTGAGAAAGGCAACGGTTACCCCATGATTTTGTCAGAAGCCCACGAACACGCTATTGTAAGGGGACAGGAGCGGATGGTATTTTACGAGATGATCGAACGCGAGATGTTGCAGCAGGGCCAAGTGCTCGAAGTATCTTCCAAAAAACGGTCTAAAGACCTGCCGCAGTTGTAAACGGGTATTACATAGTAGTTACCATAAGGAGCAAAACAGTATGCACATGCAAGATCCGATAGGAGAAGTGCTGGAATCGAATACCCGGATGCTGAAGGCGCAAGTGCCGGCTGAAGTTACACCCCCTGTCTTTGGCGCGTGGGTAAAAGTTAAGCCCCCAGACGGACCCGTGATTTACGGGATTGTTAGCCTGGTGGAGCAGGGGAGCGTGATGCCGAATCGGCGCACAACCGCGCTGGGGAAGTCAACAGATGAGCTCGTGCGTGAAATGCCGCAGGTGATTGCTTTGTTGCGCACTTCGTTTACGGCTGTGATCGTAGCGTATAAAGATGATGCGGGCACGGTGCGGCAGACCTTGCCGCCAACGCCGGCGCCCATCCATGGGTTTGTAACGGTCTGTTCTCCGGAAGAAATAAGTGCGCTGGGGATGCCGTTTGACTACTTTCGAACGCTTCTGCATTCAGATACAGGCGTACCAGTAGACGACCTGTTGGTCGCGACATTGCGCCAGATACACGCCGTGCAGGAAGGGGATGGGTACCAATTGCTCGTACAGGCCGGCAGGGTGTTGAGCCGGCTGTTTCAGGATGATCACGAGCGCCTGCAAGCCATTTTACGCCGCGTGCAATAAGCGCTAATTAGACTCCTTCGTTATTGTTGTAAGAAGATGATGCCAACGCGGAATGGCAAGACAAACTCTACTTTGGTCTGCCCAATAACCACAGCCGGGTTGATTTCGTAGAAGAAGGCAGAGTCCGTGAGGAGCTGTACGCGGCCAATGCCAAAGTGAATAGAGGGACCACTTTCATTGCTGCTGGCCTGGGTGAGGGGGACAAATGCCCCGATGCCGGCGAGCAGGTAAACTTCAGCGCCGCCTTGTGGCAGACTAATAATGCCCGAAAGCTGCGGGTCGAAAATAAACGATGCTTCATCACGACCGCGTAGTACAAATCCGGTAAAGCCCATCCCGATGGCAAGCGAGAAGTCCTGATTTACGCGAGAAGATACCCGGCCACGGAAGCCGAGGCCAAATCCGTTGTTTACACTTAATACTGTATTCAGGCCAATCCCAAACTGTGTGTTCTCCAACCCCCGAATGCCCTGTGCAGAAGATGTTGTGGGAGACAGCATCCATACACTTGCTGTGACCAGTACAAATAGAAAGAGCGATCGAACACGTCGCTTGCAAACACTAAACATATAAATTCGCCTTAGGGGCTATTAATAGAGCAATTAGTATAATTGGGTCAGCTGTGTTACTGTACACCTGCAGATAAACGGCCAGGGATACCAAACAGTTACAAGAACCAACGATAGCGTGGAATAGCCTGAAAACTACGGAGATTAAGCGTATGCCGCAAGTGCCCTATCCTATTGAATATAAATTGTTTAAGCAAAATAATTCCTTTTTCCTGAACAATTACAGGTATGTAAGGCAATGGCGGGCTGGAATCCGTAACTCCTCTTGCTGATCCTCGTAGGGGCATTCATACTGCATAAAGCAATTGGGAATCAAAAATCCCCTACCTATTAACTCGGCCAGCCCTTATTTTGGGTTACGAGCATTAAACAACCGGTGACATGGAAGAAGAAATTATTGTACCGCTAATTGTATTCAGCTTTATTGCACTGATTGTGAAAATGAGTCTGGATTTTGCCAAGTGGAAAAAGACCCATAACAGCCAGTCACTCGGCGCAGCAAGCGACAAGTCACTTGGCGTAAGCGAGTTGAAAAACTTGATTAGCGAAGCCGTGATGCAGGCCAATATACCGCTTAATGACCGGATTGCGGAGTTGGAAGATCAACTCGAAATGAGCCGTAAGTCGCTACCTGAAAAAGAACCACTCAAGCAGCTTAGCAGCCCCGAGCCTGGAGACGACTAGGTGGCCGGTAACGCGTATTTAGTAACGGAAGATACAGGACCATGCCAGAAGAAATATTTGTAATAATCGTTGTCGCGATTGGTGCCGGGACGTTTATGTCCATTGTGGGGATGATGATCAACTATTTAAAGACCCGCTCTGAACAGGGTACGGGTAACAGCATGACCACAAGTGAGCTGGAAGGGATGATTCAGAAGTGGATTGAAGAGTCGACGCAGCCCTTGGTGGACCGGTTGGATGAAATGGAAGCGCAGCTGAATTCAGCGGATAAGTCTGGCGGTTTGCTCGATGGCATGGATGCGTATGAGGATGATGAGGCGCTGGAGCCGGCAAGGCGGGAGAAGAGCCGGCGGTAGGGCGTATTATTTTTTTGATTAAAATAGCCCACCTACAGCGTCACGCTCAAAGAGATCATAAGGCTTAAGGTAGCGGACAATCAATGAGAGGGAGGAGGCATACAAAAGCTCTACCATCCTTTTGGTTTGGATATGGCTCTGTTTTTATAGCGTAGCGGATCTGGAAACTGACTGCGCTTCAGGGCAGATGGTTTTATCGATCGGATAAAAGAAGCCTGTCGAGAGAGGGATTTGCTGGCTTTCCTGAATGGATTAATCAAGCCGACAGGATAGCCTATCCGCCGGGCTATTTGAATAGGACGCTGAAGGTCGGAGTCGTTAGTTACAAGAACAGCCGTCTCAAATTTTTGTTGATGCGCATCATCGACAAGGTCAACGCCGAGATTTACATCCGAACCTTTTTCTTCAAACTTCGCCCCGGTTACATAACGAGGATTGCCCTGGGGTCGAAATACAGTAACCTCCGTTTCGAGAAAGTGGCCATAGATAATTTCAAGATGAGGAATAGAACGAAGTGCCCGTAAATAAACTTCCTGGCGTTGCGCCTGGCCACGGTTGTATCTGCGTTCTTTTACTCTTGCCGTATAATACTTAATCTTCGTGATGTCGTGATCAGCATGGAGAACTGTTTTGCATAGTTTGGAGACATCAAGCCATTTATAAGGCGTACCCTTTAGCGCACCATAGAAAAGATTGAATCCATCGATGTAAACGTATGTCTTCATAAAGTGGGGTGGCTATAAAAAAGCAACGGCCAGGATTTCTCCTGACCGGCGGCCTAACCGCGAAGGGTTAGGGGGTGTATTCTGATAATAGCAAACTAGATGGCTAGAGGCAAGGTTCCTGTAAGGTATCGGCAATGAAAAAAGGCTCGTTAAATGAGCTTTTGAGTTCACCTTGAATTTGATTTTGATCCACTGCAGCGTGATAAAGGCTGTTTTAGATATGAAAGCGGGGAGCGTAGTACCTGTTTTGATGGGAGCGCATTATGCAACTGAATACGAAGTGCTTTAAAGGAACGATATGCAGTGTGGCTAGTGCTTAATGAGCCCTTCTTCTATTTCTTTTTCAGGTATGATGAAATGCCTCGGATATATCAGATCTTGCTGGAGGCGGGATATATTTTTATTGGTGGTGTTGTTGTTACTATACTGGTCATTTACGGCTACTTTCGCGTAATTAAAAAACGTTCACAAGAAGGTCACGCACGTCGATTGGCTTTTATGGTCGTGCTATCGTGTGTTACTTTTTATGCGGGTTGTGGGCCAAGGCTTCCGGCGTCGCCCTACATCTATTCTACTGAATATTTGACGCTTCAGCAGTTAATTCAGGAGCACTACGAAGATGGTTTGGAATACGGAATCACCCTAGAGCAACCTGTTGATGGCGAAATTGGACGCCAGATGAAGAAACTCAAGATTGACTGTTTGCAGTACGTGGACGCAACTAACATAATCCAGCCGGGTCTACAGGGCTTTCTTCTAACGAGGTATGCTGATATCCCCAGTTGGTGGCAAGATCGAGCGGTTTTGCTATATAATGGGGAGTTTTCGCCCTGGCAGTCCACAACAGACAATCTCCGACCGTCCCTTTATCAGTCGGGTAACGACCTTTTCAGCAAGCTACGTTGCACCTCAACCTTCGGAGGGTGATTTCTAACTGCTGCTCGATAGCGAAAGGTGAAAACGATGTCTGTGTAGATACTGTTGGGCTAAACTATAGCGAGAAAAGTAGGAATAGGTGCAAATGGGTCCATTTGAGGACTTATTAACTACTTCTATTTCAACCGATTTCTGTGAACAAAACCGCTAGAAACTAAAAAAGGGGATTGGCTCAGCCAATCCCCTTTTGCTTTACACTTTGGTTGCGTCAAGCCTTACGACTTGGCTGCAATGCTAGCCTGTGCTGCTGCAAGCCGTGCGATAGGCACACGGAATGGCGAGCAGGAGACGTAGTTGAGGCCTGTCTCGAAGCAGAACTGTACGGAAGCAGGGTCACCACCGTGCTCGCCGCAAATACCTACTTTGAGTTTGCCGTTGGACGCGCGTCCGCCATCAGTAGCCATCTGTACCAGTTTGCCAACACCTGAGGTGTCGATAGACTGGAACGGGTCGTCTGGCAGGATCTTCGTATCAACGTAGTCAGGCAGGAAGCGGCCGGCGTCGTCGCGGCTGTAGCCGAAGGTCATCTGCGTGAGGTCGTTGGTACCAAACGAGAAGAACTCAGCTTCTGCTGCGATATCCGCTGCGGTCAGTGCCGCACGAGGAATCTCGATCATCGTGCCGATGAGGTAGTCAACCTTGGTGCCTTTCTCTGCAAACACTTTTTCAGCGGTTTCGAGAATTACAGCTTTCTGGTTGACAAACTCTTCAACGGTACCAATCAGCGGTACCATGATTTCCGGATGCACGTCGATGCCTTTGGCGCGTGTTTCTACAGCGGCTTCGAGGATTGCACGGGCCTGCATTTCGGTGATCTCCGGGTACGTGATGCCAAGGCGGCAACCACGGTGTCCGAGCATCGGGTTGAATTCGTGCAGTGCTTCAACCTGTGCTTTTACAGCGTCAACTGAAATACCGAGTGCATTAGCCATTTCTTTCTGGCCGGCTTCGTCGTGTGGCAGGAACTCATGAAGGGGTGGATCCAGCAGGCGGATGGTTACCGGCTTGCCGTCCATTGCTTCGAAGAGGCCACTGAAGTCTTCTTTCTGGAAAGGCAGCAATTCGTTGAGCGCTGCGCGGCGAGCATCTTCCGTTTTCGCCATAATCATTTTACGCATGCTCAGGATGCGATCGCCTTCGAAGAACATGTGCTCCGTACGGCAAAGGCCAATACCTTCAGCGCCAAACTCAACGGCTTTCTGCGCATCTGCCGGTGCGTCTGCGTTCGTGCGGACGCCCATCTCGCGGTACTCATCTACCCAGTTCATGAATGTGGCAAAGTCACCGCTCATCTGTGGTGGTACCAGGCCTTCTTTGCCCAGGATAACTTCGCCGGTGCTGCCGTTGATAGAAACCCAGTCGCCTTCTGAGACCGTGGTGTCGCCAACGGTGAAGGTTTTGTTTGCGTAGTTGATAACCACTTCGCCACAACCCGCAACACAAGGCTTGCCCCAGCCACGCGCAACTACTGCTGCGTGTGAGGTCATACCACCGCGAGAGGTGAGGATACCCTGCGCAGCATCCATGCCGCCGATGTCTTCAGGGCTGGTTTCGATACGCACGAGGATCACGTGTTTGCCGGCTGCTTTGGCTTCTTCTGCCTCATGGGCCGTAAAGATCACCTGGCCAACCGCTGCGCCCGGTGATGCGGGCAGGCCCTTGGCAATTACGCGGTCTGCATAACCCGTTTCATTTTCGAAACGTGGGTGCAGCAACTGATCGAGGTGACCAGGCTCAACGAGTTCGCTAACAGCCGTTTTGGTGTCTACCAGGCCTTCAGAGACCATGTCGACAGCAAACTTGATGGCAGCTGCACCGGTACGCTTTCCGTTACGGGTCTGCAAGATGTAGAGTTTGCCGTGCTGTACGGTGAACTCGATGTCCTGTACGTTTTTGTAGTGCTGTTCGAGCCGTTCGGTTGTGGCAACCAATTCTTTGTACGCGTCTGGCAGTTCTTCTGCCATTTTGTCGAGCTCCTGTGGCGTTCGGATACCTGCTACAACGTCTTCGCCCTGGGCGTTAACGAGGTACTCACCGTACAATTTGTTTTCACCGGTTGAAGGGTTACGGGTGAACAGTACGCCTGTGCCACATCCTTCTCCCATGTTACCAAACACCATGGCCTGCACATTGACTGCCGTGCCGATAAGGCCTTTGATTTTGTTGATGTTGCGGTATTTGATGGCGCGCTCGCTGTCCCATGAGTTGAATACAGCGTTGATAGCCAGTGTCAGCTGCTCGGTAGGGCTCTCAGGAAATAGGTTGCCGATATGCTTTTTGTAGATGGCTTTGTAGCGCTCTACGAGCTCTTTAAGGTCATCTGCTGTGAGGTCCACGTCATCATCTACACCTTTCTCCTGCTTCAAGGATTCCAGCGCATGCTCAAAGTCGTGGTGAGGAACCCCCATAACCACGTTGCCAAACATGTCGATGAAACGACGATAAGAGTCGTATGCAAAACGTGGGTTGTTGGTATGGGCAGCGAGGCCTTCTACCACTTCGTCGTTCAGACCAAGGTTGAGCACCGTGTCCATCATACCTGGCATTGATACAGCAGCACCACTGCGAACAGACAAGAGCAGTGGGTTCTGCGCATTGCCGAAGCCGGCGCTCATCGCTCCTTCGATGTGCTGTACACCTGCATTGACTTCTGCTTCCAGCGTCTCAGGCCAGGAGTGGTTGTTTTGGTTGTAATACTTACAGCAATCGGTGCTGATCGTAAACCCTGCGGGGACAGGCATGCCAATGGAGCTCATCTCCGCCAGGTTTGCGCCTTTTCCACCCAGGTGAGCCTTCATCGACTTATCACCGTCGGCCACGCCATTCCCAAACACATACACGTTTTTTGTTGCAATAGCACTCATTATCAAATCCTTTAGTTCAGTAGATTTTTTTGTTTTCGCAGTCAGTTAAGCTAAGTCGGACAGACACCTGCCTGAGCAGTCGTCGGACGTCTGTTCGAAGAATGCAGGCTATGCGAACCTGCGCAGTTTCGGACGAAAAGCGGGGAGACATTTACCTCCTTCTGGGGACACAATGCCGTCTTTGCGAAGGGCTTTGTCGTCGAATAAACCTTGATTTCGGCACTCCTAAACGATGCCGTGGACGCGGGGATCCATCAAACGGCCCTTAAATTAATGTAAACTGTGTTAAGTAAGGAAGCCGAAATCTATCCTGGGGTTGAAGTTCACGCCAGATTCCTATAAAACCACTGGCACCAGATTGCAAAAACAGGATGCAAATATGTGCCTCAAGTTGTTCTTCGCTCCTCAAGTGGCCAGGTAGATTGCATCGACGCCGCGTTTGGTAACATGGGCCACACCAGGATGAATCCGATGGCGAGCAAGACCAGGATAAACGTATGGGGTACAGCAGGGGAAGCCACAAAAATTGGCTGAAACCAGATGGCGTGCATGCCAATGGTGATGTAAAGATTTTTGGTTCGCAAATAGATTAGGGCATTCAGTATGCTGAGGAAGAAGAGCGAAGTCAGCGTCATGACGGAGCTAAAGCCCGTCGATATGAAGAGGCTGATCAGCGGCAACTGGATGATAAGGTAGATGGTCTGCGAGATGACAACCGCGAGCCCGAGTATTATGCGGGCGTCAAGGTTTAGATAGCGCTGGCACTTCAGGTGTAACTGGGGAAGTAAGAGGCCGCGGTAAGTAAGTTCGTCGAAGAATGCTTTACCTATAGCGTAGAGGATGAAAGCCCCGATAATTTTAAGCGCGCCTTCCTGTTGCCAGTCGATATGATACCCAACTTCCGTGGAGACAACCATGCCATAGGCAACCTGTACAGCTTGTAAGATGGCCCAGATAAAGAACGTGGCGATGAGGCCTTCTTTAAGTTTGCTCCATCCCAGCCCGAGATGCCGGCCGCGGAACCGGCCAATCCAGAACACCACACCCAGTACCACAAACGCGATTTTAATAATACTCAACACAAACAATGAGTCCACGACGCCGCTGGTATAGACCTCGGGAATTGCAAAGGCATCCCTGAAAAAGTTGATGTACAACCAGTTGAAAGTGATGTCAGACAGCAACACCAGCAACAACAACAACATGGGGGCTTCCTTTACATCGCGGAAGACTTTTGGCTTTTCAAGTGTGAGCAAAGGCATGGGTATGATGCGGGTCCAGATTTTGCAACCAGATCGGGCGCAGTTGAGAGCGTGATGAAAAACGTAGCCGGCGCAATAGGCGCTGCAAGGTTATTCGGGGTGAAGTAGTTGGCTATGATAAGAAACAGGCGCGTCTTAAACAGGGCTTGATTGCTCACCCGACCAGCAAAAGAACGCGCAGATATGCGCTTAACATAGCACTTTTCCTCCACGCAATCTTTGAAGAAACGGTATGTTTCGATGCTTCCTTTTTGCCAGTTGTGCTGGTTGAAATGATACGCGATAAGCAGGCTTTGATAGCCAAATGTACAGCCGGGTAAGGGTGCTGCGCAACGGCCTATTCAATCGCTTGCGCTTACCAAAAGGAAATGCGGAATGCGCGGAACGTTGTCTTAGCTAAGGCGTGACAACCCGCTCGTAACGATAGAGCATCCGCTACTGTTCCATGTCGTTACCCCCTGCATTCCAGCCTTGTTTTTCCATTCTATCCTGTATCTGAAACATATTTATGAAGCGTCTGGTCGTTGTAGAATCTCCTACCAAAGCTCGTACGATAAGTAGATTTCTTTCCGGAGATGATTTCCGGGTAGAAGCCAGCATGGGACACGTTAGGGATTTGCCGGCTTCCGCTGCCCAGATTCCAGAAACGCTGAAAAAGAAAGCATGGGCGCGGTTGGGCGTAAATGTTGAGGAAGACTTTGAGCCGCTCTACGTCATTCCTCCTGATAAGAAAAAAATTGTCAAAGAGCTCAAATCTGCGCTCAAAGATGCGGACGAACTCTACATCGCGACTGACGAAGACCGCGAAGGTGAATCTATTGGCTGGCACCTCGTGCAGGTGTTGAATCCGAAGATCCCGGTACGGCGCATGGTCTTCCATGAAATTACCAAAGATGCCATTCTTGAGGCACTCGACAATACGCGCGAAATTAATACCAACCTGATTGATGCACAGGAAACCCGCCGCATTCTCGACAGGCTTGTAGGGTATTCTATTTCGCCGCTCCTCTGGAAGAAAATCAAACCTAAACTCTCCGCCGGCCGTGTGCAGAGTGTTGCTGTTCGTTTGATTGTACTCCGTGAGAAAGAACGGATGGCTTTTGTGCCGGCTTCTTACTGGGATATCAAAGCCCGATTGGCACACGATGCGCGTGAATTTGACTCGGTACTCTCTAAGTACAAAGGCATTCGCATTGCTACTGGCAAAGACTTTGACGACGAGACGGGCAAGCTCAACGCCAAGCTGAAAGAAGGCAAAGACGTGCTGGTCCTTAACGAGGAAGAAGCACGTGCACTGGCCGCGCGGCTTCCCAAGGATACCTGGACGGTTACCAGTGTTGAAGAGCGGATTGTCTCGCGCAAGCCGGCGCCACCGTTTATTACGTCGACCCTCCAACAGGAGGCCAGCCGTAAACTGAAGCTCTCTGCGCGCGACGCCATGCGTGTAGCGCAGAAATTGTACGAGCAAGGATACATCACCTATATGCGTACAGACTCTACCCAGCTTTCCAAAGAAGCCATTGACGCCAGCCGCGCGGCAATCGAGCGGAAATACGGGAGTGAGTACATCAACGATAAGGTGCGCAATTTCTCCAGCAGCGTGCGCAATGCACAGGAGGCACATGAAGCGATCCGGCCTGCTGGCAACAAAATGCAAACCAAGGATGAACTGAACCTTAGTGGCATCGAAGGTGCATTGTACGACCTGATTTGGAAGCGTACCGTTGCATCTCAGATGAAAGATGCTCGCCTGCGCCTCGCCACTGTGCTCATTGATGCAGGTGAAGGAGACGACGTGGCCCAGTTCAAAGCCAACGGACGTACCATCGAATTTCCCGGTTTCTTCCGCGCCTATGTTGAAGGCAGTGATGACCCGGAAGCTGCGCTTGAAGACCGCGACCAGCCCCTGCCACGGATCAGGGAAGGAGACAATCCGGATTGTAAAAACGTGGAGGCTGTAGGGCACGAAACCAAACCGCCGGCACGCTATACCGAAGCCAGCCTCATCAAAATGCTCGAAAAGCAGGGCATCGGCAGGCCAAGTACCTATGCTACAATTATCGACACCATTATCCATCGCGGGTATGTGCGTCGCAAAAGCAACCAGTTGATTCCTACCTTCACTGCGTTTGCTACAACACATTTGTTAGAGCAGGAGTTTGAGCAACTGGTGGACGTTGGGTTCACCGCCGGCATGGAGCAGGTGCTTGATGATATTGCAGCAGGGGAAGTGAAAGCCAAACCTTATCTCGATCAGTTCTATCAGGGCAAAGACGGCCTTGAAGCAAAGGTTGAGGGAGGGCTCGATAAAATTGATGCGCGCAGCGTGTCTACGGTCACGTCACCCAAATGGGGTGATTATCTCGTCCGTGTAGGCCGCTATGGTCCGTATGTCGAACTCGAGAAAGACGGTGAACGGTTGACTGCTTCTTTGCCGCCAGAATCGGCGCCGGCTGATTTGCTGGAAGAAGACCTGGCTACCATTATTAAGGAAGGCAACGAAGAGGATAAAGTTGTCGGGATCCACCCCGAAGCCTCTATGCCCGTTATCATCCGCAAAGGGCCATATGGACCATATATTCAGTTGGGTGACGATGAGCAGGAAGGCAAGCCCAAGCGGATCTCAATTCCGAAAGGCACGTCGCCCAGCGAAGTAGACCTCGACAAAGCCGTTAACCTGCTCGCTTTGCCGCGCGTGCTGGGTAGCCATCCTGAAACCGGGACAGACATTTCCGCTAACATCGGTCGGTATGGCCCTTATGTACATCATGGCCGTACGTTTGCCTCTCTTACTGCAGAAGATGATGTGCTGACGGTAGAGCTGTCGCGTGCGCTTGAGTTGATCAACAAGAAAAACAAGAAGAGCGCTGCGCTGCGTACGCTGGGTGAACATCCTGAAACTGGCGATCCGATCGATGTGATGGAAGGCCGCTATGGTCCTTATGTGAAGCATCAGAAAACTAATGCGTCGCTGCCGAAGGGTGTAGAACCAGATGCGTTGACGATGGATCAGGCCCTAGAATTGCTGGCTGCCAAAGCCAAGTCTAAAGGGAAGAAGCGGACGACACGGAAAAAGAAGAAGTAAGCGAAAGGGCCTCTAGTTACCCATCGTGCCATCAATGCAGCCGGGGAATACTTGGCAGTCTGGATGATCTGCCGGCAACTGGTCGAAGGGCCGGCAAGGCGGGGTAAACGTGAAGCCGGCCTGCTCCATTACTGGCGTAGAGGGGAGAATATTGAAGGAAACAGGGTAGCCGGCGCCAAAATAGCCGAACCCGTTATCGATATTGGAAAACAGGTTTGGACTCACCAGCAACTCGGGGTCAAATTCGCCACCAGGCGGCACCCAGCCGTTATCGCCTACAAAAAAGTCAAAGCGAATCCTGAGGACAGCGATAAATTCTTTCGAGAAGCAGCTTTCTTCAAATGCTTCCTGAATGTCAAAGTAATCGCTCCGGTGGCTGACCTGGAATTCCCATCCCCCATTCACCTCTTCCGCTTCTTCTTTGTAAGAGACAGCTGTGGGGAATAAAACGGGATCAATTGCTATAGGCGCCTGGGGCTGAAGCGCATACGTATCATACTTAATCCGGGCTTCCACAAGGTTGGGCAGGGCGCCTTCCAGGAAGAAACGCGGCGTCAGGGGATCGGAGTCCGGGGTGCGTGTGATGGAAATGTCTTTTGGGGTGGTGACCTCAACGCTCGATGTTGCCCCATCCGTTCTGATGACTTCAAGTCTGAACGATGTCTCGAAGGGAGGTGTGAAGTCAGAAAAGAACACAATCCCTGTGCTTTCATCTGAAAAAGTCACCACAGAGTCCTTCCAAACCCGCATTTCACCGGTTTCGAGGTTTGTTGTCCGCACGGTAGCCTGATCAGCGCCTACACCAATCGTGTTAATGCTGCCGGCAAGGGGGATGACCCGAACGATTTGTCGGTCAGATTTAGAATTCAAGTACCCATAAACCGTAAAGGGTTCGTCTGTGCCCAGGAAAGGCTTGGGGTCTTCTTCGCAACCCAGCATGAATAGGGTCAGAACAGCAATCAATATTCGGGTTGCTGCTGGGAGCGCTGCGTTAAGCATTGGGGTAATCCATGAAATCCAGTTTGTGAAATAGCTACCAGATCTGTTGTTGACGTTGCCGTAAAGCCTTTCTGCCAACTATACAATGCGCTGGTAATTCTTCCGGTGTATATGCTATTCCAGTTTTAATGTGCCTGTATGGCCCCGGGAAAAGTGTAAAGTGGATGTTAAACTTGATGGGCAGGGGGAAGGGAGATCCATTTATTGAAATGGTTTGGAGGCAGGGGGCTAGAATTTAGCCTGTAACTGTAGGATTACATGTCGGGGTGGGGCGAGGCGTGCCGGCCGTTCGAGGTAGTAGTACTCAAGGGCATTCCGAAGGATGAAGCCGGCGCGGAAGTTTGACCACTGCCAACCCAGCCGCGCATCCAGCACGCGGGCCTCTGTAAGCACTTCAGCGCTGGTTACGATAAAACCAAAATCTTCGTTGAACCGCTCTGGCTCGCTGATATACCGCAGGTCTGCGCCGGCTTGCAGCCCTTTCCACGGTTGTATGTCGATGGCAAAGGTAAACTGGTGGTTGGCCCTGAATTCCAGGGGCAGTGTTTCTTCGATGCCGGTGTCCGGGTTAATGCGCGTGGTTTCCGAGTCGAGGTAACTGTAGCCGAGTCGCGTTTGCAATTTGCCGGCGAAAAACGCACCGTCTATGCCCGTCTCGATGCCGCGTATTTCTGCGTCTGGCAAGTTTCTGAACCACAATGCGCCGAGGTCGGTGTTGACGCCCGATTCAATCAGGTTTGAATACTCATTGTAAAAGACGGCCAGATCAAACTGGATTTCATTGGTGCTGTTAATCTGCGTCAGGGCGCGGAGGCCAACTTCAATACTGGTGCTTTCTTCTGGCCGGATATTCGGGTTGCTTGTAATACCAAAAGCTTCATCGTTGGCAAATCGTTCTGCGATGCTCGGCACGCGAAAGCCTTGACCGTAGGCTGAACGCAGGGTCAGGTAGTCATTGACGATGTAGTAAAGGTTGATTTTCGGGCTGAACCGGGTGATGGCTTCTTCTGAACTGATCGCATACAGATCAAACCGGGCGCCGGCAACCAGGTTGAGTCCGCCAATAAGCGGTTGCTCCCATTGGGCGAACGCAGCGCCTTCGGGTTGAAGGAACGAGGCGGCATTGCCATCGAGTTCATCGCCAAAAAAGCTCGACTGCGCCCAGTTTGAGTCGACGGAGAAGCCGGCAGTCAGGAAGTGGTTCGTGCGGGGTGTCCAGTTAAGCTGAAACTCAGCGCCGTAGCGCAGGCCGCGAGTGCCATCGGTTTCTACATCCCGTGGTTTGCCCGTATCATCATCCAGCGGGCGCAAATGAATGCCAAAGAGTCGCCCTTTGATGCTGTAGTAGAGCTTGGGGTTGATTACCCGGGTGAACGTGGGCAGCAAGCCAAATTGGCTGGATACGTTGTCGCTTGCAGCTGGATTGCCGTTGGGTAATATACCGGGGTTTAGCGCATCCCATACACCATTCCAGAATATGAAATCGTCTTTTTTGCGATATAACCAACTGGTCAACAGTTCGAAACGGGTAGTTGTTTTGGGCCGCCATCCCAGTTTGACAAAGCTGAGCAGGCTGGTGCGTTCGCTGAGGCGTGTATAGCCCGGGTCGCGGCGGTAGTGCATGTTTGCCCAGAATCCAAACTTTTCACTGACCTTTTGCGCATGGGTAAAGGAGCCTCCAAAAAACGGCCGGACGTCTTCAGCTTTGTCCCATTCAATCCGCCATGTGTCAAATTTTACGGGTTCATAGCCGCCGGCAAATGTTTTGATACTGGTCTCGGGGGTATCAGGGAAGTTTTTTGTGATGATGTTTATCACCCCACCAAGCGCACCGCTGCCATACAGGGCTGAACCGGGGCCTTTAAGCACTTCGATCCGCTCAATCTGGTCGAACGGCAGGGCTTCAAAGGGAATGCCGTCGCTGTCGGGCGTGAGTAGGGGCAGGCCATCCAGCAAAAACTGGACGCGGCTGCCTACATTGTAGGAATAACCCGTCGAGCCACGAATGCTGACCTGGTTGCCTTTCACCTGGACGCCGGGGATGTGGCGTAGGGCTTCGTCAATTGCGTAGACATTGCGCGACTCCAGTTCGCGGGGCGTCATGATGGCAAGACTGACCGGCGCTGTAGCAGAGCGTTGTTCGCGTCGAGACGCGGTGACCGTTACGCCCGTGGACTCGAGTACAATCTCATTCAGCGCAACATCTTCGGACCGGACCTCGCCATCTGTCAGGGAGAGTTCGCGGCTGTATCTGCGGTATCCGATGGCAGAAATTACAAGGGTATAGGTCCCGGCCGGGATGGCCTCAATACGGTACGTACCGTCGACACCCGTAGCCGCGCCCGTGTTTAGTTCGGTTAGCAGGACGTTGACGCCGGGCAATGGCAGGCCGCCATCGTCAGTGACGAGCCCTTTAAGTACTGCACCCTGTCCGTGTGCAACGGCAGTGGTCAGCAGGCAAAGCAAGAGTGTCTGAGATGCAAGCGTAACGAAAAACTTCTTCAATGACATGGGGGATTCCTGGATGGTAAGCGGTAAGGGGCCGCGCAATAGCTGCTGGGAGGGGGAGTTAGTTAGAGACCGGTGGGAAGGGCGGAATGTTGGCAAAATCAACGTTTATGTGGATAAACGTAGTATCATCGGGCAGGACCTGAAAAATGCCGGCGTCTTCCTGATACAGCCCAACGGGTAGCCAGTCAAAAGCGTTGCTACTTTGTTGGATGGCAACACCACTATATACATAGGGGCCTGTTGTTACCAGGGAGACAAAGAAGCTGTCTTGCAGGGCAAGCCGGTCGAGTCCCTGGCTCAGTACAACGCGTTGTTTGCCAAACTCGCTGATAATGTCATCAGCAGATGTTGGGACAATGCGCATGGCAACAAAGCGGAGGTCAAACAGGCTGGAGTCAGCCGGCCAATCTCCGGTGTAACTCACCGTGCCGCTGATGAAGCCGCGGTCGGGCGCTTCAGGCGGGACAAGACCAGCGTCGCAGCCGGCTGGCAAAATAAGGGCAGTACACAGAAAGAGTATGTACAGGGGGCGCACAGGATGACACATACAGGTCTGAAGAGCTAAGCTAAAAAGGCAGGTGATGATGAGTGGGTATCAGGGATTGGTACGCACTTTTGGAGCCAGTAGCGGTTAACCAAAAGGTGACGGTTTTTTTACCTTAAGTGGCATGTGAAACAATAAATGTTTGGAGCAGAGCGAAAATGAGCTTATATTTGCAAGATTTCAGAATATAAGCTATAGCTTTATTTTGCATCAAATGCAGGCACAAAAAAATGGACCGATCTGTAATACAGAACCATTTTTTCGGCAATAATGCAAAACGGATGTAACCAGAAATGGTTTGCCACACGTATTAAGCCGCTCCAGGTGCCCTAAAACATAGTTTCACCCCCACCACCGACAGAAGCCGCGAAGCGAACAGACTAGATCGAAAAGCGTGTTAGAGAGGCCAAACTACATCCTATGACTGTCTTTGACTATCACAGCTTGCCGTACAGTACCTAGGATTTCCATATGAAGTTATCAAAATTTATCTACGAGTTCCCTAAGGAGTTAATTGCCAAATATCCAGCTGAGCCTCGAGACAGCGCGCGATTAATGGTTCTCAACAGGGAAGAAAAGTCCATCACACATCGGGTATTCAGCGATATTGTAGAATACTTCAATGAAGGCGATGTACTTGTGGTTAACAATACCAAAGTATTTCCCGCACGTCTGTATGGCAATAAGGAGAAAACAGGCGCAAAAATTGAAGTTTTTTTGCTGCGTGAACTGAACCCCGAAAGCCGTTTATGGGACGTTATCGTTGATCCGGCCCGAAAGATCAGGATTGGCAACAAACTGTATTTCGAGAATGGACTCATTGCCGAAGTAATCGACAATACCACCTCGCGTGGGCGCACCATCCGATTTGTTTTTGACGGAGACAACGACGAGCTCTATGCAAAAATAGACGAGATCGGACAGACGCCTATTCCGCCTTATATCAAGCGAAAGGTTGAAGCGGAAGATCGCGAACGGTACCAGACCATGTTTGCCCAGCATCGCGGTGCTGTTGCTGCGCCAACTGCCGGCCTGCACTTTACACCCGAGCTGATCGAACAGCTTCGAAGCAAAGGCGTCAAGATCGTATCCACCACGTTGCATGTTGGACTCGGGACATTTCGCCCGGTTGAGGTAGAAGACCTCACCAAGCACCGCATGGATTCGGAATACTTCCTGATTGATCCTGATACGGCTGACACGGTAAATGCCGCGTTGCTTTCTCCGGATCATAAAGTTACAGCTGTAGGAACCACCGTTGTGCGTTCTCTTGAGTCGAGTATTTCAGCATCCAATACGCTGAAAGCAGATTCAGGCTGGACCGACAAGTTCATCTACCCGCCGTACGAATTCAGGATTACGGAGCGCCTGATTACGAACTTCCACATGCCGCGTAGCACGCTCATGATGCTTGTTGCTGCGTTTGCTGACCGGGAGTTCATTTTCGAGGCATATGAAGCGGCTATGGCGGAAAAGTATCGACTCTTTTCCTTTGGTGATGCCATGATCATCGTGTAATCAGGGATCACTCTTTAGCCTGCATCTATGCATAGCCCGCAAGTTGCCGTAATTGTGCCCGCAGCGGGCAAAGGGACCCGGCTTGGGGGGCAGCGCAAACAGTTTAGATTATTAGACGGAAAACCTCTATTGATTCGTTCATTAGAGGTTTTTCAGCTTCACCCGGAAATTGATCTTATTGTGGTTGCGGTGCCTGGAGGGGAAGAGAACCGCGTGCAGGAGGCATTGCATGCAGCAGGGTTGTCGAAGGTTGGGCGTGTTGTCGCTGGCGGAGCTTCCCGGCAGGCTTCTGTTTATGAAGGATTGAAGGCTGTGCCGGCCTCCTTTGACTATGTGCTTGTGCACGACGGCGTGCGACCTTTTGTCGCGCAAACCCTTGTGTCGGATGTGGTGTCAGGACTGACTGAACACGGTGCAGCTGCCCTTGCTATACCGGTTACAGACACGCTGCGTGCTGGCGCTGAAGATGTGTTTGGTCAGACCCGACCTCGAGATGGACTCTACCGCATGCAAACGCCACAGGGATGCAGACGCGATTGGTTTCTTCAGGCGCATCAACACGCAATTGCATCGGGTATAGAAGCGACTGATGACGTAGATTTGGTCCAGCGCGCCGGCTTTCCCGTGCACATCATCACCGGGAGTTCGCTGAATATTAAAATTACAACGAAGGCAGATTGGGATTTGGCCTGTATAATATGGCCGGCGTGGCAACAGGAAAAGTGAACAGGAAGAGCAAGACGCGTTGTTGCGGTCCATATTCAGATAACGAACTTCCCTAAAGCTCATGCGCATTGGATACGGCTATGACGTACACAGATTGGTCGAAGGCCGGCCGTTAATCCTTGGGGGCATTGAGGTGCCTTTCGAAAAGGGGCTATTGGGGCATTCAGACGCAGACGTACTGCTACACGCCATCTCAGATGCCCTGCTGGGTGCCGCTGCCTTGGGAGACATTGGCAAACATTTTCCTGATACAGATGCAGAATGGGAGGGAGCTGATAGTAAAGAATTGTTGCGTGAGGTTGCAATCCTCGTTGCGCGCGAAGGATTTAAGATTTCAAATGTGGATGCAACAGTAGCGATGCAGCAGCCCAAGCTCAGACCGTATATCGACGAGATGCGACGTTGTATTGCTGGCATTCTTGGCCTGTATGTTGATGAGGTGTCGGTAAAGGCAACAACCACTGAGCAGATGGGATTTGTAGGAACAGGTGAGGGGGTTGCAGCGCACGCTGTGTGTTTACTCTTGCCGGCATAACGCATTTCAGCATACCATTTCACGGCAGGGCCGTATTTATGGCAGAATTATTTGCAGACATTTTTAACTGGGTAGCCGCTTTGCCGCCTGTCTGGGCGTACGTCGTGATTTTTGTGATTGCGTATGGCGAAAACGTAGTGCCGCCCATTCCGGGAGATATGGTGGTGGTTTTTGGCGGATACCTGGCTGGCATTGGTGCCCTTAATTTCTTTATGGTATGGTCGTTGTCAACCTTGGGTGGGGCGCTTGGGTTTATGAGTATGTATGCGCTGGGGCATCGGATGGGCAATGCTGTCTACGACCCAAACCGGTTTCGCTGGCTGCCCAAGAAGCAACTTGAAAAGGCACGGGTTTGGGTTGCAAAGTGGGGGGGCTGGGTGATTGTTGCCAACCGGTTTCTGAGCGGCGCGCGTTCAGTTATCTCGCTCAGCGTTGGTATGGCTAAACGAAATGCGGCCCAGACAACGCTGCTTTCATCCATTAGTGCCCTGGTTTGGACAGGACTAATTATCTATGGCGGTTATGCTGTCGGAGAGAATTGGCAGGTTGTTGGTGAATACATCCGGGTATGGGGTGTTTTTGTGTTGGCCCTGATGGCTGTTGGGGCATTGATATGGTTTGGACGCAAGTTTTGGTTGAAGCGAAAAACGGCTTCAGGAAACGGCTCGGAAACAGGAGGCTAGGGGTGTGATTTCGCCTTTTTTATGGCTGAATTTGGCGATTTTAGGAAAGATGAAAATTGCCGGCACAAAATCAAACTCGTGTGGTATAAGCGGGCTTGATTAGAGAAATGGTGCATACTATATTCGCCATCCAGAGTAGAAGAGCGTATAAGCTGGCATAGCTCAGTTGGTAGAGCAGCTCACTTGTAATGAGCAGGTCGGGGGTTCGAGTCCCTCTGCCAGCTCTTCACCTGAATTTCGCACATATTTAAGGCACTGATGCGGAGTTTCAGTATATAAGGATGGCTTTTTTGGGCAGGTGGCCGAGTGGTTAAAGGCGACAGACTGTAAATCTGTTCTCTCACGAGTACGGAGGTTCGAATCCTTCCCTGCCCAC
>JBCCIM010000102.1 GCA_039111535.1 Bacteroidota bacterium
GTGATGGTGTCTATTTTGAGCGCCTGATTCTCAGTAGCCGGCTGGATCAATGAGATCCCGCCGTAGGTGCCAACCCAGATGTTGTTGCTCGGTCCAAGTGCAATCGATAAACTTGCCGGATGTGCAATGCCATCTTTCACGCCGTACCGTATTACCTGGTCATCTTTCAGTTGCACTACGCCATCCAGCGTGGCAAACCACAGGTTTCCTTCCGTATCTCTCAGCATCGCATTGGGCCGAGACCCCAGCTTTTCTTTCGCGATAAACTGTGTTTCACTGCCGTCAAAGAAAAGGACACCATCCTCTGACAAGAACCAGAGTCCGTCGTCTTCCTCGTATATAGATCGAACCTTGGTATCCATCGCCTTCAGCGGTGGCGGTGTACTGAATTTGCCATCATCGTAAACCTGGATTCCACTTGCTGTACCGATCCACAAGGTGCCGGCTTTGTCTTCATGCACAACCCTGACTTCATCCGCGAGGAGCCCATCCGCTACATCAAATGCTTTAACTTCACCGTCACGATATCGGGCAAGACCGTTTAGCGTACCAATCCAAATTGCGCCATCCCTGGTTTGCGTGAAATTCCAAACAACATCATCCGGCAGCCCATCTTGAACATTCAGATGGACAAAAGGGGAGGGGCTTTGTTTAAATACCCCATTGCCAGAAGTACCAACCCAGAGGTTACCTTCGTTGTCTCCGCCGAGGCTCCATATCGGTATGTCGTCAAAAGCGAGTGAACTTAATGGCGCTAAATCCCCATCGGCAAATTTTGCAAGGCCTTCCTGCGTGCCGATCAGTAATGTGTCATCTTCGTCAAATAACAGGCTATGGACAAGCAGGTCAGGCAATCCATCTTCCATGGTGAAGTGCTTATAAGATTCACCATTCTGAACAAACAGTCCTTCATCGGTACCAAACCACAATTGCCCCTGCGCATCGTGCGCGAGGTCTCGTACGAAAACCTGATCAAATCTGGGTAGATGTTGAAATGTGCCGTCAAAGCGACCCACGCCACCTTGCGTCCCAAACCAGAGTACGCCATTTTCATCTTCAACAATATCCCATACACTGGGATGGGGTAACCCATCTTCTCGTCCGTATGTTGTGAATGACTCCCCATCAAACGTTGAAACACCACTTGCAGTGCCGAACCACATGGTACCGTTTTTGTCTTCAATAATGCTTTGCACACGGTTGTCCGCAAGCCCATCTTCGGTAGACATGGCTTTAGTAGCAAATCCATCGTAACACAGCACCCCGTTACCCGTAGCAAACCAGAGCTTCCCGCTTCGGTCTTCGTATATATCGTAGACTACACGGTAGTGTGGCGCATCGGAGATATCGGAGAGAAGTTCGAAGGATGTTCCGTCAAAACGTGCAGCACCGCCGCCGTAGGTAGCAAGCCAGATGTACCCTCGCGCATCTTGCAGAATATCGTACACTTGCGATTGTGGGAGTCCGTCATCCAGGGAGTAATTACTAAAAATCGACCGTTGGCCGGCAGCATCAGGCAGTGCAACAAGGCAAACAAACAGAACAACTGTCAGTACGGCTTTAAATGGCCTGAAATGCAGGAAACGATTTGTAATAGTATAAAAGCTAATCATGCGAAGACGCTCGTGCGGGGAATAGCGTTCTTCATGATATCGCCAATACAATAGTCGGCTAAAGCTTTTTCATACCCAATTAAACGGTATTACCACAACCATTCCTTAAAAAGTGCAGATGGGCCTGTCCATATGATTTGGCTGTGGTTTCCGTAAGAAGAAATAGGTCTGATGACATATGGTTGATGGTAGAATAACCCATTCACTTTTGTAGCCAGCTTGCCATGTTTAACTTTTTGTCCCGAATCTTTCGCGTAAAGCAAAGAGAAGTAGAAGCCAAACTTATGCCCACGCCCCAATGCACTTTTGGCGGCGTAGGTGAAGTTGAAATCGAAACCTGGAGCAATGGCTTTGTCCAGCTCGAGGCCTCACTCAAGCACACCGGATTGCCCGATGGTGCCAATGTTCTCCTTTTTTGTGGCGGACGCCAGATCCTCACACTGCAAATTTCTGGTGGCTATGCCAAGCGCTACTTGAGTGCAGAAAACGGACAAGAAATCCCGGATATGCGCGTCGGCGATCAGGCGGAAATCCGATATCAAAACCAGATTTTATACCGCGGCCAGTTTCGGCCAGACTAATCCATAACTCCTTATCCAATACAAATATGAGCAGTAAACCAGATAGAGATGTAGAAAAGGGATATCCAGTATCAGAGTACGTAGCCAAATTACGCCGGCTGGCTGATGCGCTGGAAAATGGCGAGCAGTTCGAAATCCAGATTGCGGGAGAACGGATTTACGTTCCTGTTCGAGCCGAATACAACATTGAACATGAGCGGTCTGACGAAGAAGAAGAAATCGAATTCCAAATCAAATGGTCACACGGTAGCGACTAGGCGCTGGTCGTTATCGTTTTAACAATCCGCACTGGCTACCTGGCTTACCAGATAGCCAGTTTCGCGAAACAAGGGGAGCAACCAACCATTCCGCACCTCCTCAGTTTATCTCCAACACGCAGCGAAAGAAATTGCGCTTGTCGATGAAATTGAACCTGACTTGTCGGCCGACAGGATCTTGTACCAATCTTACCGTTCAATCCTTGGGATAGAGACGGAGCGCTGGGTGTATGCCTACGCACACGGAATGCATGACGACTTTCATATCATTCGCCGGCGCATCGTCAACAACGGCAATACGGATGCTGATGCGGAGATCGAGCCGCCGCGACCACCAAGGTTGTTTGAAGTTAACGGCGCACCTACCCATATTGCGCTCCGCTGGGAAAACATGTCGGGCTCACCGGATCCTTTAGCCTGGGAAATATACCGTTTAAAAGTAGTCGTTACTTTACGCAAACCTTTAAATCAACACGGGTGGTACGCCCTCCAGGCAAGCGCGTGGCAGACTTCTCCATCGTGCCTAATCCGCTCAATATGGCATCTGATCAATCAGTGCGTTTGTATGTAAACGGCGATCCAACGCAAAGCCAGGTGGATTTTTATGACATCCCAGGCCACTGTAAATCGCCATTTACACGGAGGCTGGTGAATTAGTACAACAAATTGAGCATGTAAACGGAAGTGGACACGCGACATGGGATCTAACAACATCATCTTGGAAAGCCTGGCTTTAAGTGGAAGTCCAGGCTTTTATTTTAAGCGCAATACTTTACAGATTTTGGGGCATTATACCGCCTGTCCTATTTTAATACCCCTGTTCGTCTTACAGGTGACATGCTTGTTTAATCACAAATCAATCTCTCAACATGCAAGAGTTCATGATGTTATTCCGGCACACGCCGCAGCCAGAAAATCCGCCAACACAGGAAGAAATCGAAGCAACCATCAAGCAGTGGCAAGACTGGATTGGTGGTATTGCCGCGCAGGGGAAATTCGCGTCAACCAACCAGCTCAGTTATGAAGGCAAAGTTGTACAGCCCGGGCAGGTAATCACCGATGGCCCATATGCTGAGATCAAAGAGATTATTGGGGGCTATGTCATCGTAAAAGCTACAGATCTCGACGAAGCGGTCCAGCTTGCAGCCGGCTGCCCTGTGCTTGCCATCGGTGGCAACGTTGAGGTGCGCAGCTTCATGCAAATCAACTTGTAATCCAGTCCAATCCAGAACCCATTTCCTGTAAGACGACATGAAAACTATCTTTGATCAAGGTGCCATTGCTGCACTTGCAAACAGAATCAACAACCTCGATTATGCTACGCCGGCCCAGTGGGGGAAAATGGATGTCGGTCAAATGATGCGCCATTGCACTGAAAATGATCGCATGCTCCTGCGCCAGAAATCGTTCAAGCGGTTACTAATTGGCCGGCTCATCGGAAAAGCTGTGCTCCGGTCCAGCATTGCAGATGACACGCCACTAAAGAAGAATAGCCCAACCCATCCAGATTTGAAAATCAAACAATTTGTGGATCCGGCGCAGGAAAAAGCTGTCTGGTTGTCGTTGCTTGCGCAGTATAGCCAGTTGGATACACAAACCTTTGATAATTTTGTTCACCCATTCTTCGGGCGAATGAACAAGGAAGAGGTTGGGATCTTTGCATACAAGCACATAGACCACCACCTGCGACAATTCAGTGCCTGATGGACGAACCAGCGCTCATACCCAATCTTTTCAGAACAGAGTACAGCAACCTGGTTGCTGTACTCTGTAATAGGTATGGCCTGTCAAATATTCAGGTGGCAGAAGACATCGTCAGTGATACTTTTTTAATGGCATCACAAACGTGGGGAAAGCTCGGCATACCAGACAACCAGGCCGGCTGGCTCTACAAGGTCGCAAAAAACAGAACGCTCGATTATTTGCGCCGCGAAAAAGTACGGCTGGAGAAGGTTGCCCCTTTTGTACTAGCGCGAACGGAAACGACAACACAGCCGGCTGAACTCAACCTGAGTAAAACACACATAGAGGATAGCCAGCTGCGTATGCTGTTTGCTGTGAGCCATCCCTCGCTCGAAAAAAAGGCCCAACTTACGCTGGCATTGCGTGTATTGTGTGGGTTTAGTGCGGATGAAATTGCTGCTGCATTGCTGTCGTCGAAAACCAGTGTAAACAAAACACTCTTTCGGTCGAAAAAGCGACTTCAACAACACAGTGCCACGCTGTTTAATCTGGTACCGGAAGACCTTGCGCCTCGCCTCGACACGGTACTCACGACCGTGTATTTGCTCTTCAACGAAGGATACCATGCAACCCGTACAACCCATGTACTCCGAAGGGAGTTATGTTACGAAGCTATGCGCCTTGGCCTGTTGATTCAGGGAAACGTGCACACGGTATGTCCGGAAGTGAATGCATTGCTTGCATTGATGTGTTTTCATGCCTCCAGGCTAGACGCGCGGGCAAATGACACTGGGGCCCCTGTGTTATACTACGAACAAGACCGCAGCTTATGGGAGCCGGCCCTGATCAGCAAAGGGACAGATTTCCTGAACAAGGCAGCTACTGGTGAACAGATAAGCCGGTACCATCTTGAAGCCGCCATTGCATACTGGCATACCGAGCAGGATACGCCAGAGAAGTGGGAGGAAATCCTGCAGTTGTACAACCAGTTGCTACAACTCGAATACGCTCCGATTGCTGCGCTAAACCGTACGTATGCATTGGCCCGGTGTAAAGGCAACCAGGTAGGCCTCGAAGAAGCCATCAAGCTCAATCTTGAAACTTATTCCTTGTATTACTGCTTGTTGGCTGCGCTAGATCAGGACACGGCAAACCAGCATAAACATCTTACGAAGGCGCTATCTCTGGCAACCTCAGCCCATGAAAAGGCGCATATCCAGAAAAAACTTGCTGCAATAGCTTAGTAGCACAAAACGAACAGCTTCAAACCGGCAGCCTCGAACTAGCGGAATAAGGCGTGTACACGAGAGGAGACGGGGACTTGCCAGTAAATTCTGCTGCTTACACGGGTTGGTTGTCGTTCGGCGCCAAGCGCATGGAGTGTAGCCGAAATGTCAACAGCCCGCGGATCTGCAAGATGCGAGGGGATGGTGTGCAGGGTAGGGGGGGCGTATGCATTCCATGTTTCTACAAAGGCTTCAATGGTTTTCTCCTTGTAGCGATACGTGCTCATAAAATTGCGCATCAGCGCCGGCAGGCTTTTCTCGCCGTTCGACTCGTGCCGCAGGTTCATGTCGAGATAAAAAGCCAGGGCAGCACCACCGGTGTATACAAAGTGGAGTGCATCATCGTCTTTAAAAAACACGCGGCATGCACTTGTAAGTGTGTATTTGCCCTTCGCATTTCGCTCAGCCGCCGACTCGGAAATGGCCTGCATTGTATTGACAAAATCAGGTATATCGCGCAGGCCGGCCCGATACAAGTTTAACATCGCAAAATATTCGGTAAACCCTTCTCGAATCCAACACGTATCCTGGCCCCATTCTCTGACATGCAAGTAATTGGTGGCCTCTTTGACTTCCCTACGATCCCAGGTGTGCATAATTTCATGCGCGAGTAACCGCAGGAAACCGTCCCGGTAGTCTTTCCAGATTCTGTCGAAACTCATACCTCGTTTGAAGTTGAATTCGATAGAGTTGGCCTCTGTGCTTGCCCGAAATCTGTTTTGGTTGTTGGAGTCGCGTAAGATGAGCGTAATGCCTTCTTTGCTGGAATCTTCACCAAAGAACGCAAGGCCGGCTTCTACCACTTTTTGTATAGATGCAGCAGCATCTGGATAGTTGTTGATGTCACCATCACCCAACCAAACGGTATTCAAATCCAGGTCGCCAATGCGTTGCCTAAACATCGACCCCTTTTTGTAGGCCACATAATAATTGTTGACAAGTGCATAGTGGGAGGGAATCTGCATGGAGTCCACGTTGGCTGTCCATGGCGTAACGGCCTGCCATCCGTCAGGCAACTTCCACTGCATCTCAACGGGCGTGGCGATATTGCCGATGAGCGGTACCATGAAGCTCAAACTGCCATTAATGAACGCAGTGTCTTCATCCATCTGCGTAGTGGCGCCACCCCAGGCTTCTCCCTGGTACTTCATGGCTTGTTGCAGGTTGATGTGATAGGTAAAGTTGACCTCTGGGCCATCCGTGCTGATTAGCCATTCTCCCAGGTCTGTAACTTCAGCCTCCAGCTTCCCTGCCGCATCACTAAAGGCCACGTATTTAACAAAGTGCGCCGGTGGAAAACCTTGTGTGCGAGGCAAGCCAAAATAGTAACTGCCCTTGCGCAGGTTACTGACCGTTCCTGAAATCCGAATCCGACTCATTTCAGGCTCAACGGCTACCTCATAACTTAACGCACGCGGCGGCTGGTTCATGCCCGAATCCTTGCATCCCGAAAAACAAAGGATGACAATAAACAGGAGCAAAAAACAGCGCATCATGTGTCTAAACGTAACAGTGTCTGAAAAAAATTGTTGATGAAAGCAGATCCGCAGCCTTCACCCGCGGGTTCAAAGAATAATGTGTGTATGACTGGCGTTGGATGCAACGTTCCTATAAATCCTGCCGTACGCGTGTTGCACGAGCTAAACGCTCCGTTGTTCTTGTTACGGAGTTTACGTAACATACCGCAATGGTTTTGTACCCATTCATAGCAGCGGGTCGACGGAACGTAAATTTGGTGAGGACTGATTACTATTCTCAATGATCGAGATCTCAAAAAAATCAACAACGCATCTGCACATCGACTGTTCAAGTGAATTTGAGCATCTCGATCGTATTGTTGATGAAACGGAAGCTTTTCTGGGTGGACTGATCACTGATCCTGAATTTGCTTACAAAATTGTGCTCCTCGTTTCGGAAGCAGCTACGAATGCTATTGAACACGGCAATGCACTGGATGTCTCCAAACAGGTAAAACTCGACGTAAAAGTTATCCCTTCGAAGGTGACCATTACAGTTGAAGATGAAGGGGAAGGGTTTGAACGAACAGCTGTACAAAACCCTACTGCCGATGAAAACCTGTTAATTGATGGTGGACGTGGGCTCTTCTTTATCGAAGAAATGGCAGACGACGTTTCTTATGAATTGAATGGCCGGCGGGTTAACATTGTGTTTAACAGGTAGAGGTCTTTTGCCCCTAATTATGTAGGCTGCCTGGCCGGCTAGTTTCAACTTTGGATGCAAGACGCGTGGGAAATCAGTCCAAATTAAAGCAGTCGCAATCACTACTGCCAACAATCTGCCTTGTCGGTCTGTACGTTGCGCTGGTTGTATACCTTTCTTTCCTCGCACCCGACCGGGCCATGTGGCCGCGCCTCTTTGCGCTATCGCTTGTTGCAACGGGCATCGTCGTTGTACTATATCGCTGGGGCCGGCTCTCCACAGCTGTCATCCTTGCCGTAGGTATTGGCCTGCGTCTCTTTTTCCTCCCGCTTGAACCTACCTTAACGGATGACGCCTATCGGTATATATGGGATGGCGCAGTCTGTGCATCCGGTGAAAACCCTTATGCGCACAAACCCTCGGATGCACGGCTGGTTGATTTCCAGGATGATGACATCTATGCGTTGCTCAACTCGAAAGATTACCATACGGTCTATCCGCCAGCATCCCAACTCTACTTTTGGATCAGTGGCTATTTTTATAGCGATGACTGGAAGCCGGCCTATTACACAATAAAAATTGCGTTGGTAGCCAGCGAGATCATTGCATTGTTGTTGTTGGCCCAGTTGGTCCCGCCCCTGTTATTATTGCTTTATGCCTGGCACCCTTTGGTGTTAATAGAAACCGCTGGTCAGGCGCACACCGAATCGGGAATGCTGCTTTTCCTTGTCCTGTGTCTCTGGTTTGCCAAACGGCAACAAGGCAGCCTGGCTTCCATAGCGCTTGCTTTTGCTGGCATGATTAAGCTGTATCCGTTTGTGCTTTTCCCGTTTCTGTGGCGCAGGTTCAAATGGCGAGGCCTCGTGCCGGGCGGTCTCACAGCGCTTGCGCTCCTGATACCCTTTTATCATCCGGACTTCTTCGCCAATATCAAATCTTCGCTCGACCTCTACGTGCAGTATTTCGAGTTTAACGCCGGCGTGTACTACGCCATCAAACAGGTATTCCTCTGGTGGACAGGTGATGACTGGAGTAAAACTCTCGGGCCTTTTTACGCATGGTATTTCTGCTCGGCCTCCCTGTGATTTATGCGTTAGACTATTTCCAGAAATGGGACCTTGCCAAAGCGTTCCTGGTTGTGCTCAGCTTTTTCCTGCTTGCGTCGACAACCATTCATCCCTGGTATTTCCTCGGTATTCTGTTACTGATCCCCAATTTAAAACAGGTGCCCTGGCACTGGTTTTGGATTGCATCATTTTCCATAGGCACCTATCTGCTTTATGTGGATGGCCCGTATTGGCAAGTGGTCATTATTGGATGGACGGGCTGGTTGCTTCTGGCAGCGTTCTTTCACAAATCCAAACCGCGCACATGGCTTCGGAAAGTACAGTGGTTGCGCTCCAAAGCAAAAGTAAACCATATCACGCGTCTGCTTTCTCCTGATGCTTGTGGATTGAAGGTGCTTGATCTCGGTGCCGGCGAAGGTTTTGTAGGCGCCCATATCGCAACCGACTGGCAGGCTGATGTGAAGCTGGCCGACGTCTGTGACATGAACGAAACAACGTTACCGCACACCCTCTACGATGGCCAAACGTTACCGTTTAAGGACAAGGCCTTTGATGTAACGGTGTTATACTTCGTTTTGCACCATTGCGAAGCTCCTGAACAGGTATTGCGGGAAGCGATACGGGTAACAGACCGACATCTGGTAATCGTTGAATCCGTTTACGAAGCTAAATGGGATTTGAAACTGCTCACTTTTCTCGATGTACTGGCTAACCGGCTGCGCTCGGGCGGGCTCATGAACAGCCAGGAAGAACATCTTTCTTTCAAAAAAGCACCGGTATGGGAAGCATTGATTACATCGCTTGGCGGCCGCGTGGTGAACCAGCATAGAAAGGGGAAGTGGCTGCATAAGCAGCACACCTTTATTGTTGATGTCAGTGAAGAGGGAGGAGTGAAGAGTAAGGAGTGAAGAGTAAGGAGTGAAGAGTTGGGGAGTTGACAAGAGAGGAGGATGTCTTTGCTTGATCCATCTGCTGTGGAATGCAGATTTCTTGTAACAATTTGACCCTGTAACGTCATCAATCAGGCATCAGGTTGGGCAGCCAGGGCGCCCAGAATCTCGTTAATGACCTGATCGTCTGATTTGTGGCGGTCAATCCAGATGTACTCCGGGAAGCGACGAAACCAGGTGAGTTGCCGTTTTGCGTATCGGCGTGTATTGCGCTTCAGCAGGCGCACCATCTCATCAAAACCGTACATGCCTTGCAAGTGCTCTACAACTTCGCGATAGCCGATGGTTTTTAACACGGGCATTGCCATATCCAGCCCCATTCCCATCAAATCACCAACTTCGTCAACCAGGCCGGCATCCAACATCATGTCGATACGGTTTTCGATGCGTTCATACAGCACCTCACGTGGCCGAGTAAGCACAATTGTTTTGAAAAGATACCGTGCCGGTGGTGTTTGTGCGTGGTAGAACGACAGCGTATTGCCCGTGCCGTGAAAGACCTCAAGCGCACGGACAAGCCGTTGTGTCTTGGTTGCATCCATCGTAGCAGCAGCATCAGGGTCAGCAGACAACAGCTCATTGTAGAGTGCTTCGTTACCTTCCTTCTCAAGTCTGGTTACCAGGTGTTGTCGAACCGATGGATCAATATCGGGAATATCAGCAATGCCTTTTTGCAAAGCTTGCAGGTATAGCGTGGAGCCACCCACAAGCAGAGGCACTTTGCCACGGTTGTGCACTTCTTGAATGCGCTGTTCGGCCATCGATGCAAACTGACCGGAAGAAATGGGGTCGGCAATAGACCGCTCGCTGATGAAGTGGTGGGGGGCACGGGCGAGTTCATTGGTGTCAGGCTTTGCTGTACCAATATTGAGCTCTTTGTAGATTTGCCGGCTGTCTATAGAAAGAATTTCGGCCTTGAGCAGGTCGGCAAGGGGTAGACTAAGGGAAGTTTTGCCAACGCCGGTGGGGCCTGTCAATGTGAGAATTGGTGGGGCAGGGGGGGCACCACGTTCCTGATTGTCCATCCTATGATGCTACCCTGAATATTATACGTCGAGGGAAGAATCGATTTCTTTTCGCCAGGCAAGCATACCGCCCTGCAGGTTGGTTGCACCGGGATATCCGTTGGCCTGCAAGAACTGTACAGCCTGTCCGGATCGTCCGCCTGAGCGACAGTAAACGACGAACTTCTCGTCTTTATGCGCGGCAAGTTCGTCTATGCGAACCGGCAATTCATTCAAGGTAATCAACGTACCACCAATGTTGCCTGTCTGGTGTTCATTCACTTGTCGTACATCCAGTAGGAAGGGCGTATCGCCGGAATCCATCATTTTTTTCAAGTCCTGAACCGTGATCTCGTCGGCGCCGGCGCGATTTAGCATAATGCTTGCTTACCTGTAGTTATGGTTTGGGCGGGTTTACAAACTCAAAACCAAAAACTAAACAGGATGATCCTTTTTCGGGTATCCAAGTTTACTATATTACAGGATCTTCAAGCATTAGACTGAATTATGGATATCGACCAGACCGCATTGCTAATCCTGCTGCTCAAAAATCAGGCTATGCTTGAAACCATTTACGAGACACAGTCTCAAATTATTGCTCGTCTTGATGACAGGGATCCAGAAGATGTCTATAATGAGATGATTGAGAAGCATGAGCACATCGAAAAAGAGCTCCTCAAACTTTACAGGGAAGTGTTGCCGGTAGATTTTTCGCCGGCTGTAATAAAGGGCGAAGCCTGATCGCTGTTAGACTTGACAAACAGGTCACAATTCTGTTTCAATTTCAGCGTATTTGTAAAAATGCATCTCCATCACGCGATGCACATGTCGATCGGTATAGTATTTGCCAAATCCTGACGTACGCTCGCTGACGGGCAACACACATCCACATTCGAATTGCGCCTTGAAAGCTGCTGTATAGCAAGCTCCTGAGCAGAACCACTTCACGTGACTTGCGCAATTTGGCAAAGCGATTGTTGCTCATCCAACAAATGTGAAGCTCGTCCAGCGACAACGACTGGTTATGCAGCAGACTTCTCCAGAAACTGCGCCATTAAACAGGCCTGAATAATCCAAATTCAGATATACATTTCAACAGGCCTTTATTAATCTATTTGCAACCTAATGGTTTGCTAAATATGGCAGCAGGCATCGAGGTGTTACGCACATCCAGCCGATACATAAGAAGGAATGCAACGCGTACGAATCAACTATCTGTAACAGATTGATCGAGAGCAGAATGGCAGTGGGGAATTTTCTAAAGATCTGTTAGCGTACGCCGATCTCAGAATTAGCACCACCTTCTACCTATTTGAAACGATTGCCGAAAACATGAGGAAGGATCAATGGATTGGGTTTTTCAATTATTAAGCGTTGTAATCGCCTTTGGGCCAGTTATGGTCGGGCTATTATTATGGCATTTCGTATGGAATAAGGATTCAGGTTCTTCATCAAATCCTCCGCCACCGCCACCCGGTGGTCCAGAACGGCGTCCTGTACCGCCAACACCAAGATTTAGTGGAGACCGTCATCCGGTCGTACGTAAGCAAAACACCACAGTGTACTCACGCAAAAGACTGCACCTGAACTAACCTGCAGCGTCTTTCAACATTCGCATACGCTAACGTTCAACAAGCTGTATTTGGCATAGTTGGATTTAAATAGCTGCATGCTACAAAGCTACTGGCAGCAATTAAGCGCCCACAGTATATCACCCTGTGGGTTGCTGAACGTTAACGCCAGGTTTCTGCTTGCCAAACTCAAACTCTTTCGGAGGCTCAATGCCATGCAAGTGTTTGACAAAGTAATCCCATCGTTTACGCATCCAGTATGTCCGCGCGCGACCGAAGCCGTGGCCCGCATTCGGAATCATCAACAAGTCAAAATCTTTGTTCGCCTTAATCAGAGCATCTACCATCAGCATGGTGTTTGAATGCGGGACGTTGGTGTCCATGGTGCCATGTGCAAGGAGCAGTTTGCCTTTCAGGTTTTCGGCTAGCAGATGATTCGATTGGTTGTCGTAGTTTGTGCTGCCGTCTTCATTCTCTTCGAGCAGGCCCTGCCATTTTTCGCCCCAATCGTCTTCATAGTTGCGGTTGTCGTGGTTGCCGGCGCCTGAGACAGCTACTTTGTAAAAGTCTGGGTACTGCAGAATTGCACGCGTAGAAGCAAAGCCGCCACCAGAGTGGCCCCAAATCCCAACTTTGTCCAGGTTCATCCAGCTATGCCGCGACGCCAGTTCTTTGATCGCTGCAATCTGGTCTGGTATACCGTTGTCACCCATGTTGCCATAGTAAGCATCATGGAATGATTTTGAGCGCCCGGGTGTCCCCATTGCATCAACTTCAACAACGATAAACCCGAGCTCTGCAACTGCTTGCTTGTCGCTGCGCGACGCCCTGAAGCTCCGGCTCCCAACACTGCCAGACTGCGGACCAGGGTACAAATAGTTTAGCACGGGGTAGGACTTATTGGGGTCAAAGTTACTGGGCTTGTACATCAGCCCATAGATGTCTGTCTCTCCGTCGCGGCCTTTGACTTTGATTGATTCTGGAGGGGTCCACTCAGAGGCCATCAGACTGGTCAGGTCTGCCCTGGCGAGCTCAACCTTTACTTTTCCTGTCAGGTCACGGACAACAGTAACCGGCGCAGTTGATGGTGTGGAATATCGGTCAACAAAGAAGTTGCCAGAAGGGGAGAGGCTCACATCATGATTAGCGGCTTCCGGTGTGAGGTGCATCAGTCCCGATCCATCAAAGTTGATGCTATAGAAGTGCTGGTAGTACGGGCTACCAGGCTCTCGGCCGCCGGCGGTGAAGTAGATTTTACGGGCGTCCTGATCAATGCGGCGCACCTGCTGGACAGCCCACGCTCCCTGTGTGATTCTGTTTTTCAGTTCACCCGTTTTCAGGTCGTAAAGATAAAGATGGCCCCAGTTGTCGCGTTCAGAAAACCAGATCACCTCATCGGTATCAAACAGCACTTCCCAGTTCTCTTTGCGGACACCAGACTCGTAATACGTCTCCGTAACCTCTTCGAGAATCTCAGTGACTTCACCCGTAGCAGCATCAGCCACGCGAAGGGTTGCAATTTTATGATCACGTGAACTGGAGATAAACGCGATTTGTGATCCGTCCTCACGCCAGCGTACATCCAGAAACGTACCGCCGCGGCCGGCGATGTGATCAGTGGTTGTACTGCGGTGCTGATCAGCCGGCATTTTCAACCGCACCGTTTCGCCAGATTCCACATCCAGGATCACACGACTGATCCGGAAAATGACGCTATCTCCGGGTAAAGGATATTTCCACGAAGAAAGCTCAGGGCGCCCGACGTTGGTTGTAACGAGATGCATGTTGCCAACACCCCGGCCATCGTGCTGAAAGGTAGCAATTTTCTTTGAGTCGGGAGACCATAGCAATACCGGAGAGTCCCGTTTTACCCAGCCGGCGTTGTTCGTTGCATAGCCGTATTCATCAGTGCCATCAAAGGTTAGTTGTTTTTTCTCGTCCGTAAGCTTGTTGAGAGTCCAAAGCTCATGGGTGTCGATATAAGCTTCCCACTTGCCATCGGGAGACGTTGCAGCAGAGAAAAATCGTGGTGGCATCTCAACTTCACCCCGTTCACAGGCATAAGCTTGCAAGTTACAAACGATGCCACCTTTGCCACGCATAACAAATCCAAGCGAATTAGCTGATTCATCCAGTACAAAACGAGAAAACGGGAGTGCATTAGCAGCAAACGTGGTGTCTAGCAAAGAACCAATTGCATTGGCAAGTTGCCCGTGGTCGAAGAGCAATTGTTTTTCGCCATTGCCTGGCATGGCCTTTACAAATTCATATCCCGTTTCGCGCTCGTCGCGAAACCACAGGGCATCGTTTTCCAGCCAGGTAACGCTTATATAGTCGTTAAAAACCAGGGAACTGGTGAATTGTCCGAGCGCGCGTTCAGCGCGTTCATAGTCAGACTCGGTGACAACAAAAGACTGTGCGTTGGCTGAGACCAGGCAGAACGAAAAGAAGAAAAGCAATAGCAGGCAAAAGCGGGGCATGCGCTGTGTTGGATAATGAATGATGGATCGGTTTCTGCAAGATATTGCATGGGCAGGTATTCTATTTGTAAAAAACCAACCATTAAACATTTTCTCCCGTAGACCTAACGGAATTGCACAATTGCTTTTGGGTTACGCGCTATTTATCCTGAAAACGCGGCCAGCAATTTTACTTAACACATCAATTCCCTATGCGCCGCCTAATCGCCGTCATAACCATTTTCACGATCGCTGGCTTTGTTCAGCACTGTGCAGCACTTCAAGCTGATCCTTCAATCACTTTACAAGAACGCGTTGACGCACACCTGGAAACGGTTGAGGCCGACTTGATAGCTTTCCGCAGGGATTTGCATCGACACCCTGAGTTATCCGGGCAGGAAAAACGGACGGCCGGGGCCGTGGCTAAACACCTGAAAGCACTCGGACTCGAAGTGCGCGAGCGCGTAGGCGGCTACGGGGTTGTCGCGTTGCTAAAAGGCGCGAAGCCTGGTCCCATCGTGGCGTTTCGCGCAGACATGGATGCTGTTCGATCCAATCAGCCCGATCCTGTTTCATTTGCGTCTGAAAAACCTGGTATACGCCATATTTGTGGGCACGACATCCACACAACTGTTGGTGTTGCTTTAGCTGAAGGATTACATGCAGTTCAGGATGACCTGCAGGGCTCGGTGCTTTTTATATTCCAACCAGCAGAAGAAAGTGTTCAGGGGGCGCGAGCAATGATAGATGATGGCGCACTGGAAAACCCACGTCCGGATGCAATATTTGCCTATCACACGGCCCCGATTGAAGCGGGAAAACTTGGTAGCAAAGCAGGCATAATGATGGCCGCCAGAGACCGGTTTACCATTGTACTTAAAGGTGAAAGCCTTGAAGGAGTTGTAAACACGCTCAAAGCAGATCTTAACAACCTGACTACCCTCGAACCCGGGCAAACATCAGCAACTGGCGACTTTGCCCAAGTTTTTGTGTTCAACGCGCTCAGTATGACTGGTGAAAATGCATGGCAAATAAACGGTGGCATTACCCTCGCGGGCACAGCCATGCGCGACCAGATGCAGCACCGCATTGCAGCTTTGCTGGCCACCTTAAAAGAACAAGGTGTTGCTTCAACGTTTGAGTACGCGGAAACCAATGCCGCCGGCGTGACCAACGATCCGGCTCTCGAAAAGGCATCACACGCACCTATACAGTCGGTACTGGGAGAAGGTGCCATACAGACACTGAACAGCGTTCCAACCCCGTTTTCGGAAGATTTTGGCCTATTTCAGAAGCACGTACCCGGTGTGATGTACTTCCTGGGTGTGGCGAATAGCCAAAAGGGCTGGGTAGGCATGCCGCATACACCAGATTTTGTGGCTGATGAGGCCGCCATATTTCATGGTGCCAGGGCTATGGCAGCTGTCTTTATCAAATTAATGGAAGATAAACGCTAAGCACTTGGCTTTTCATCCCAGATAAAAGCGTCTATTCTCGGATGTGTGTATCTTGCAAGACACGAATAGATCTCCGCTGTACCATTTGCATTCCATTTTCGTCCATGCGAAAACACCTGGGCTTGCTGTTAATTCTTACACTTTCATTTAGTGTAGACACACTGTCGCAATCTGTTAATCCCGATGATCAGTACTGGAACGACAGGTTTACCTTCGGCGGGCCGAACAGCTATGTAACGCATATGGCCTTCGATGAAGCTGGACATCTTACCGTTGCAGGGTACTTCAGATCAGCAGGCAGTCAAATAGCACGAAACGTTGCGCGTTGGGATGGAGCAAGGTGGCATGCTGTTGGTGACGGCCTAACCTCCCAGGCCGCTATCAATAACCTGCTTGTGGATAACAATGGCTCTTTGTCTCTCGTTGGTTGGGATCTCACAGAAATGAATATAGGTCGCGGCAACGATATTCTGGCATTTCTGGAAGGAGGCGTATGGACTTCAAAAGAGACGCCGAGTGGATGGTATGGTGTGGCAAGGACCTCCACGGTGGATGAAGAAGGGACTTATTATGTTGCTGGCGATATTCATATCTCTTCAGATATCAGCAGCCGACGCATTTTAATGTATGATGGGACTACGTGGTCTGCGTTGGCCGGGGATATGGATGGTGACACAAGATCGATTATAATTGACGATGACGGCAATCTGTACGCGACCGGTAGGTTTGAGTCCGTTGACGGAATGCAAGTCAACAACATTGCCATGTGGGACGGTAGTTCATGGATGCAACTCGGCGATGGCCTGGCATCAGGATCTATACATACAATGGCAGTGGATACAGCCGGCAATCTGTACGCTGGAGGTGAATTCACGATAGCTGGGTTAGCGTCCTCACCAAATATTGCAATGTGGGACGGACGTAGATGGAATCCCGTTGGCGATGGCTTTGACGGATCAGTATGGGCGCTAAGCGTAGACGCTAATGGTATCTTGTACGTGGGCGGTGGAGGCGTCGACGGAAATGGTAATTCGTTTGGGGAAATAAGGAGTTGGGATGGCGTGTCGTGGTCTTCTGTTGGCGAACTGCTTGATGCGGTCGTAATCACGTTGGCAGTGAGTCAGCATGGTACTGTGTACGCAGGAGGCGTCAATTTACTTTCGGGGGAAATGGCCAGCAACGTTGTGGCTTGGAATGGTAGCGATTGGGACGTTGTTGCTGAAACACCGGGGTATGGTCTCAATCAGGGTACAACAGCCGTTGTCGCAGATGCCAGTTGCGACGTATATGTCGCAGGACCATTTAGTCTAGCGGGCGGCGTTTCAGTGGACAAAGTGGCCAGATGGGACAATGAGCAGTGGCATCCCATAGGTAGTGCAATCGATGGGCGCATAAGCGTTCTGGCGCTAAGTGCAGGTGGCAGTTTGTACGCAGCAGGCGATTTTGCAAAGATAGGCGATCTTTTAGCCAATAGTGTTGCCATGTGGAACGGCATACAGTGGTTACCCGTGGGCACAGGCCTTAAAAGCGGTGAGTACCCGGGGCGCGTACATGCCTTGGTTGTTGCTGAAGACGGTGTGTTGTATGCAGGTGGTGAATTCAGCATGGCCGGTGACACACCTGTTAATAACATTGCAAAGTGGAATGGCACGGCGTGGGAGGCTCTTGGGAACGGGCTTACCGGTGGTGAACATTTTACCAGTGTTCGGGCGCTGGACATTGACAGCAACGGTAATTTGTATGTTGGAGGTGAATTTGAAATTGCAGGGATTGTGTCTGCCAAAAATATTGCAATGTGGGATGGGAAAGCCTGGTCACGGCTGGGTTCAGGTCTCGATGATCGCGATACGCAAGGTAGTGTTCGCGCGCTTGCCATTGATGAGAACGATAAACTCTATGCTGGCGGCTCATTTTCCATTGCTGGAAACGTGCAGGCACCAGCTATTGCCAGTTGGGACGGTTTCACATGGAGGAACATAGGCATCGGATTTAATACGGTTGTGACATCTCTAGCAGTAGAAGATGGCGGCTATCTGTACATTGGTGGCCAATTCAGTGCGTTTGGATCAGGGGGTGATATACCGGTAAACCATGTTGCGCGCTGGGATGGTGTGACCCTTTCTCACATGGGTTCCGGAGTCGATAATGATGTGATCGATATGGCGCTGGATGGACGTGGTAACTTGTATATGGCCGGCTTTATTAATGCAGCGGGCAATAAAGTCTCTGTCGGTATTGCCCAATGGGAGATAAGACAAAATGATAGTTCAGGCTGTGCTGAGCGGTCAGAACAGCCAGCGGTGTCCAGTGCAATCACTTCCTTTTTCCCAAATCCGTTTACCGATCAATTAGCATTGGAAATAATTGTAACAGAGCCGCAGCATCTCGTTGTAGAGGTGTATGATGCCACGGGGCGATTTGTCGAGCAGCTCTATGATGGCCCAGTACAGGCGTACCAGTCTCAACGACTCAGATTCAATGGAACCGAGCGCGCGAACGGTACCTATTTTATTCGGCTTACAAGCGATGTACTGAGCGAGGTGCGCGCAGTTACGTTGCTGCGTTAGCAAAAAGAGGGGAGAGGCTGCCTATGACCAAGCTATTCGACCAATCGCACATTTATTTGACGTCACCATCAGCGGGCTGCAGGCGTACAGGAATAGTGCAGATCTATATCCGTTCGGTATTTACCTATGATTGATTGGTGCGCGGAATCGCCACAGTAAAGGAGCTTAATTTTAATGCACTTCCCCAATAACGGCATATCGGATATTTTAAGAAATCCTGGCAGGGCGCTTATTATCCATCAGATCCGTGGCAATAGCTCGCGCCGGCAATCCACTCACCATTTTCCGATTGATCACAATCACCACGCGTGACACCAAGGCCTCTTGGAAGCTGCGACACAAACTCATGCGCCCGATCCTCACTCGGGTCACCGAAGTCGATTTTGTCTTCAGGACCAAACCATGAACAGCCCACAAAGGCTAGAGAGAAGAATGCGGCAAACTCAGCGCGCAATACAAAAAGCAGTAAACAAAGCAGGTTTAATGTCTTAAGCCAAAACAGCCACAAAACTGGCTCATATCCCTGACGTCCGATAAGGGAACATTATGGGACACTAGAACTGTGATGTAGACTTCTTTACGCATATTGCAGCCATTTCGCATAAAATGCCATACGACGCTCGCGCTGCAGATGGGTGGTTATACCAGATAAATCTATTCTAGGCCGCGAGAATCGATTGCAGATTTTAGCGTATCCACCATTTCCCTATTTACTGCCATTTACAGGGGCTGGCACGGGCCTGTGCAAGTTATCATCGAAGCGCAGCCTTCCCAGCCTGGTATAAACCAGTGCAACGAAAACCAAGACACTGCGCACATGGCTAAGGCATAATTGTTAAATACCTTATCTGCGCGTACCGCTGGTGCACATCACGGGCGCCAGGCAATTGCCGCATAATTATACGCTAGAGACTGATCTACATGATTATCCTGGGTTTCATGTGTTTTTCAGAACACACAGGCAACGCAAGAACAGGACTCCACACAATGCCCAGACGCAAACCTGAAAGACCTAACACTACTCTTTACGCTTTGTGGGTGCTTGAGTAGCAGGATTCACTAGCCCTTGCCCAATAACGGCATATTAAATATGTTGAAATACCTGCGTTTAGTACCGCACACGATTTCGTTTATACCGAGCTGCTATGCCGCTTTCTACCGCTACAACCTGGATATTTTCTCAACAAACGGCTCAAACAGGCCAAAAACTGTGCTTGTCGCGTTGGCACAATCCTTGTAAAATGGGTTTTCACAACACCTCCACCCCGTTACCTCACCCCCAATGAGATGACTACACCACCGGGCTCCGAATATGTATTCGACTACTAGCCTGAGTATTTATGCAGACTCCCCCCTACCGTAACCGGCTGTTTTCCTACGGCCTACTTTTTCTGCTATTTTTGAGCCCTGCGATTTTGCAAGGCTGTGATGGGATCATCGATGCTGAATCTACCGATGACAGCATCATTGATCTCGACAAGCCAATTACGCAAAACAAGTTGCGGCACGCCGACATGCTCGACCAGGCAATTTCGTATGCCGGCGCCAGCAAAAGCGGCCAACCCGAACTGAACCTCATTTTCTCTGTTTCCCCAAAGCGCATCCTGGATCGCTACAAAATCCTCGACCGGTACAAAATCCTCGACCGGTACAAAATCCTCGATCGCTACGCTTTCCTGAATGCGTTCCCAGGCTTTGCTATTACCATTGTTGATGATTCAACAGATGGTGATTTCACAGATATCATTAATGCGCTACAAGCTGATCCCGATATCGCCTGGATTGAGCCCGACTTTAACGTTGAAACACCTGCGCAGTCCGCCCACAACACCTACAGTGGCCAGCAAATCCCCTGGAGCGTTGCGGCTGTTGGTGGACAAGACAGTTGGACACGCTCTGGCAATGGCGAAGGCGAAGTTACAGGCGTCGAAGTTTACGTTCTCGATACAGGCGTTGCTGATGCAAATGCACAAAACGCGCGTTCAGACATGAACATTGTCGAAAACATCGATTTCCGCGATCTTAACAACCAGGATGCACGCGACTATGACGGCCATGGCACACACATCGCCGGCATCATTGGTGCAATCGATGACGGCGACGGCCTCGTTGGTATCGCACCCGGAGTTCGTATTCACAACTACAAAGTGCTAAACGACGAAGGTGGCACGGACGTCTCCGTTTCAATCGCTGCAGTCGAGCACATTCTAACGCATAAGCTCAGTAACCCATCCATCCCCATGGTTGTGAACATGAGCCTGGGTGAGAACATTGGCAAAACCGACTATACAGCCCTGGACGATGCGATTCAGGCAGCAATAGACACCGGCGTTGTCTTTGTAATCGCAGCCGGGAATGAAGGCGCACCTGTTGAAAAAGTAACACCAGCACATGTCGATGACGCAATTACTGTGGGCTCATATGACCAGGCGGGTATATTCAGCAGCTTCTCCAACCACGGGCCCCTGATCGATATTCTGGCCCCGGGCGATGACATCGCTTCGCTCTCCGACATGAACAATGACGGTGTGTACGACAACGAAATGGCTTCCATGACGGGTACGTCAATGTCTGCCGGCCACGTGACTGGTGCCGCCGTGCTCTATCTCGCAAAGAACCCGTCAGCTAGCCCGGCAGAAGTGCAAGAAGCGATCTTAAACAACGCCAAAACACACACAACAGCACACCCGTCTAATACTACAAACAAAACCGTATGGGTTGGCCATGCCTTCACGCCGGGTAAGTATAATCTCAAAGCCCAACACAGTGGTCGCTGCGCTGATGTAGAAGCACATTCGTCTAATGATGCAGGCAACATTCAGCAATGGGGCTGCCACAGCGGTAACAACCAAAAATGGTATATCGCAGCAGATGGCAGTGGGTTCTATACCATAACGGCAGAACACAGCGGCAAGCGCATGGATGTAAGCCAGCATTCTTCAAGTGATGGTGCCAACATCTACCAATGGTCTGCCCACAACGGAGACAACCAGAAATGGGAATTCATCAAGCAGGAAAATGGTTCTTTTCTGATCAAATCAAAATCCAGCGGTAAGTGCCTGGACGTACACACAGGCTCTAGTGCAAACGGGACAAATATTGTGCAGTGGTCCTGTACTGGCGATGATAATCAAAGCTGGAAGCTTATCGCGACAAACTAGACTTCCTGCAACAAACTAAAAGTCTGCAAGCAACCAAACCCTGACGTTTATCATAAGCGTCAGGGTTTTATATATCTGTTTGTTTTTATTGCACTTCTAATGTCCGATAAGTATCTTGCGGTAACTAATTTACACCTTGCTTATGTCCGATATAACACCACACTCCCCCACCCATGCCCTGGTATCGCTCCAGGAGACTGCAGCGCGCGCGCAAGCTTACGCAGAGCAGTCGCGTGCAGAGAACACAAAAAAGGCGTACCGGAGCGACTGGAATCACTTTTGCGCCTGGTGCGATGAAAACGGACTCAAGGCTATGCCGGCGACAATTGACACCGTCACGCTGTACATCACAAGCTGTGCAGACCGCTACAAGGTTACAACCCTCGAGCGTCGACTTGCATCGATCAGCCAAGCACACAAAACTGCAGGACTTGAGAGCCCGGCCCTGGTTTCCCGCGAGCCATTACACTCGGTTTGGAGCGGCATTGTGCGATCCAAATCACGTCTAAAGCAAAAAGTGGCCCCCGTCCTGACTGAAGACATCAAGTTGATGATAGATCACTTGCCACGCAATGCGGATGAGCCCGGCAATCCACTCACCCTTTCGAGTTTACGTGACCGGGCCTTGTTGCTGGTTGGTTTTGCCGGCGCCATGCGCCGCAGCGAACTCGCAGGTTTGCACGTTGAAGATTTACAATTCACTCCTGATGGCTTGCGTGTTTTGATTCGCCAGAGCAAGACAGACCAGGAAGGCCGCGGGCAAGTCGTTGGCCTTGTGCATGGCGCAAACCCACTGACCTGCCCGGTCCGCGCTGTTCGCGCCTGGATGCGCGCAGCAGGTATCCACAGCGGTCCCGTTTTCCGGGGCATGTGCACGTTCATTGCCGTTTCAAAAAAGATTTCGACTGCGATCGGATTGGGCATTTCGGTGATGATCGTGCAATCGATTACGGTGCCGGCCAACAATCTGATCCTCAGCTATCTA
>JBCCIM010000103.1 GCA_039111535.1 Bacteroidota bacterium
CAACGGGAAGCGTCTTTGTCCAATTAAAAAAGTTGAAGCGGCGTACTTTGTATGGACAGTTGTTTGCGCAGTACCGTGTCCCGATGCATCGATTGTAAATCATCTGATTGGTACCATCAGGTGAGTGAACCGTTGCTGCAACAGGGCACACCTGTTCACAAGGCGCATTTTCACAATGCATGCACGATACGGGCTGAGAAACCATCATGGGGTTTTCTTCATTGCCCTCCTCACTTACATAGTATCGATCCATGCGCAGCCAATGCATCTCCCTACCTCGACTTACTTCCTGTTTCCCAACAACCGGGATATTATTCTCAGACTGGCACGCAACTATACAAGCACTGCAGCCTGTACAAGCATTGAGATCCACCACCATACTCCATTGATATTCCTGATAAGGATTATCTTTGAATGCTGGATTCTTTTTGGGATGCCGCTCTTCCCATAAAGTAGGGTATTCTTCCCAGGGTTCTCCACCAGGCAACGTATGCACAGCGTCATCAGCAAAATGTGGATTGGCTCGATATTCCTCTAACGTTGCCATCCGATACATCGGGCGGCCTTCTAAATAACCATGATCCTGAGTTGTTGCAAGCATGTAACGCTCGCCTGTTTTTTCAATCGCGCCCAACCCAATACGCATAGCCGTCGGAATCCGAAGCTGCGAAACATTCTTGCCCACGCCCGTCGAAACAGCTCCATGTCCATAGACATCCGTATAATCATCCAGGTCAAAAAACCCTGTCTTACGTTCTGGACGTTTTGACTCGATCTCACGTCCATACCCTAGATGTACGGACACCGAATTGTCTGCATGACCAGGCACAATCCAAACAGGCAGCTCGATTTCGTTGTTATTTACTGTAAGTTTTACTACATCTGAATAATGCTGCCCCTCAACATAGTCTACCGACAGTTCGAGTTGCGCGGCTGTTGCCGGGCTCATGATTGCCACATTGTCCCAGACCAGTTTTGTAACGGGGTCAGGCAACTCCTGACACCAGACATTGTTGGCAAAACTTCCATCAAGCACCTTTTGATCAAGACGAAAAACAACTTCTATCGCATTCTCTAACAGTGTTGTTGGTCTGCCTGTGACAGTTTGCTGCAAGGTTGGAACAGCAGGCTGAAAACTACTATCAACCAAATAACCATCGTGTAATACGCGCTGCCACTCTCTATCAAAATCTCCAGAGATAATTGTTTCCCACTGTGCACGAACGAGATCATAGCCAGATGTGCTCAATCCAGTCGCAAAGGTTTGCAAGATCTCTAACTCTGATTTCGTATCAAATAGTGGTGCAATCAACGGTTGAACGACAGACAACGTACCGTCGTAGGCACGTCCATCTCCCCAGGCTTCCAAATAGTGGCTCCTCGGCACATGCCAGGTACATAATGCAGCTGTTTCATCGTAATGTAGGCCGACATGGATGCTGTTGTCTACGCGCTGTAAAGCAGCCTGGAAGTCCAGTTCACCAGGATGATCGTAAACTGGGTTCACACCAATCACAAGCAGCGCATCAAGTGAACCACTGCTCATGTCTGAAACGAGCCGCCTAAATTCATCAGATTGAGGGGCCTTTATACGCTCATCTGTATCGAGCAATATCACAGTATTATCAACACAATTAAGCGTATTATTTATAGCCGCGCACAGTGCATGAATTTCGGGAGGCTGAGTCTCTCCGGCCAAAACCACACCACTTGAGCCGGCACGCCGCAAATCTTTGGCAATCTGAACCGCATAAGGGTGATCTACAAACCTCGCACCCACACCTTCGACACCGTCAACTTGCAGATGCACAGCTACAGCAGCTGCAAATTCAGCTATATCACTCGATTTTAATCGAAGACGATTGTCTGCTGCAGACCCAGTAACAGAGTAGTTGCTCTCAATTACATACAGACGACTCATATCATCCTGCGCATTTTCCAACTTACGTGAAGCACTAAAGCCACGCATGTTCTGCACAAAGTTTCGCTCTACAGGAGATAAAAAATCAGCATCAAAGCTTACAACAACACTGGCACGCTCAAACTGGTACACCGGGCGCAAAGGTGCGTTATATGCCATTTGCATGCCCATACGTACAGGGTCATCTCCTTCAGCAGCATACGTAACCCATCTTAACTGTGGAAAACGAGCCTCCAATTGTCGCTGCAAGGCAGACATCGTTGGAGAAGAATTTGCTTCGCACAATACTGCTACACGACGTGACCCGGCATCTCGCACGAATCCCTGGCAAAAAGCAACAAAGTCATTCCAGCTTGCTTCGTCCCCATTTTTGCGAACCTGCTTCGATCTATCCGGGTCGTACAAATTCAGGATTGATGCCTGCTCAAATAAACCCGTAGCCCCCTTACTTACAGGATGCTCCGGGTTTCCCTCAACTTTAGTAGGACGCCCCTCATAACTCTTCACTAACAACCCAAGCAGCGTCCCACGATAGGGCATGGACGTTGCATAATGCATCGCAATACCGGGAATCGTCTCTTCTGGCTTGCGCGAATAGGGTAGCGTCAACTCAACTGGTCGGCGGCACCCGGCAAGGCCCGCCATTGCCATACTAGCGCCCATCAACTGAATAAACTGCCGGCGAGACGCACCTGTAGGAGGCTCATCGGCACCCGGCATGAATTCAGGATCTGCAACTTTCAGCATTTTCTGATCCTGATTCAAGTCTGAAGCACTACGCCAATACTTCAGCTTCTCATCGGCATTCGTTATCGAGTTGGCGTCAACTATCGGTAGCTCTATCATATCCTATTGATGTTACCGGCTCAAGGTTGGGTCACTCAAGAACCTGACAACCCATCACACGTAACTTAAAACCTATTAATAATGGCAGGCTGAACAGTTTGTTGGAGGTACAATACCGTCCTGGCTGATTCGCTCGATGTTCCTCTCAATAAAATCAGCTGGCTGTACATACCCCATATTAGTCACTTCCTCGTTAGGGCGGAGGTACAATTCAGGTTGACGGTGGCATTCCAAGCACCAACCCATTGAAAGCGGCTCTGCCTGATACACAACTTCCATCTCATCGATGGCCCCGTGACATGTCTGACATCCTACGCCATTGCTCACGTGCGTTGCGTGACTAAACTGCACGTACTCCGGCAAGAAACTTACCTTGACCCACTCAATCGGATCACCCGTGGCCCAACTCTCGCGAATGGGCAGCAACTTTAGCGATTCGCTCTTGATCCCCTGCCCATGACAGTTCATACAAGTCTGGGTCGCCGGCAGATTGGCAAGTGCAGACACTTCGACGTTGGTATGACAGTAACGACAATCCAGGCCCAACTCATCCACATGAAGGCGGTGGCTATAAGGAACGGGTTGCTCGGGTGCGTACCCAACGTCAATAAATTCAGGGGAAAAGTAATACCAGACCAAAGCAACTGTAAGCACTCCGCCCAGAGTAACGCCAAAGAGGGAAAGCGCGGGAAGTGCATTTGCTTTTTTCGGGAATATCTGAGCCATTCCAGTCTATGCTAAATTAAGACAGTTTTCTTATGTAAGAAGTGACGAATTTATGCCACTCGAACCGTTACTTCAAGGTATTTAGTTTGAATCCCGAGTAAAAAGGAAGCGGGTCGTTATAGTTTCACGCCCGCACCAAACTCATAAAACATTCACTCTACCAGCGAGGCGCCATGAAATTTTTGTTCCAAGATTTGCTCCGCCATATGAATTGTCGTCTAAACCTGCCGTTTGAACGGCACGCATTTGTACCAATACCGGCCGTTTTTGCCAAGTCAGCTTTCATTGCCCTAACAACACATCCTTTCGTTCTGCCCAGAAGTTTTGGTAATTCGGCGGGATCGTCTATTGCTCTCCATTTCGAAATGATCCTGTAACACAGAAAAACTTGCCGGCCACACCCTTACACTTCTCCTCGATGTGTTGCTAGTTGCCCTTTTGCGCTGTGCCGAAATCGCCAGGTGAGCAACAATGCCGCCGTAGCCAAACCAAGCACCAATCCCCACCACAACCCAACAGCCCCAAAATCTGCAATAAAAGCAAGCGACATCCCTACACTCAACCCAACAATCCAGTACGATACAAATCCAATAATCATTGGGATGCGGGTGTCTTTCAAACCACGCAAAGCGCCCAGGGCAGCAACCTGAATTCCATCAAACACCTGAAACACCGCAGCAACACCCAGCAGGGTGATAGCAAGCGCCACAACTTCCGCGTTCTCGGGCACACTGGTATCCAGATACAGGCTGATAATGGGGCGTGGAATAACCCAGAAAAGAATGGCTGTAAAACTCATAAAAGCCAGTGCCAAATACAGCGCCACATTGCCGGCGCGTTGCGCACCCTGATAATCTTTCATGCCGATCGCCTGTCCTACGCGCACAGAAGCGGCAATCCCAATCCCCATTGGCACCATAAAGGTATACGCAGCGCACTGGATTGCTACCTGATGAGAAGCGAGGGCCACGGTACCAATCAAGCCCATCGTGAGCGAGGTAATGGCAAACAAGCCGGCTTCAACGCCGTGCGAAATACCAATCGGCCACCCAACCCGGAACACCTCCTTAAGGGTTTTCACATGCACTTTCATCAGGCCGGCAAATACGTTGTACTTCCGAAACGCCGGCGAAAACTTAACGTAGGCGGCTACGATAATAAACATCGACCAGTACACAATGGTACTCGCCCAACCGGTACCCGCAAGGCCCATCTCAGGAAATCCCCACTTTCCAAACATGAGGACATAATTCGCCAGCACATTCACCCCGAGCCCTATCAATGTAATAAGCGTTACCGGCAATGGGCGTGACACCCCCTCAACCAGGCTGCGAAACGCGCCAAACCACAAAAACGGAAGCAGCCCCCATAAAATAGCATGCAGATAGCTGCCTGTAAGCGCAACCGTTTCCGGCTCCTGCCCCATCTTGAGCAGCATCGGCTCAATATTCCACATAATGAGCACAGGAATAACAGCAAGCAGTACCCCAACGCGCAACCCCTCCCGTACACTGCGCCCGATCGCCGCTTCATCGCCAGCGCCATGGGCCTGCGAGACCATCGGCCCTACGGCAAACACAACCCCGAGCGTAATAATTGCAAGCACAAAGAAAATAGTATTCCCCAGCGCCACCCCAGCCAACGGCGCTACGCCTAATCGCCCCACCATTACGGTGTCAACAAACCCCATCGACATTTGCCCCAGCTGAGACCCAATCACAGGCCCAGCCAGCCGCAGCGTATGCTTGATTTCCTTGACGTATTCTGCTCTCGAATTCAGACCCAACAGCCAGCACCAAAAAAAAATTTCAAATCAGGTAGGTATACACCCTCCTTTATGTACAACAAGGAGGTGCAAGGTAGTAATAGGTCAGTGCGGCAGCCGCAGCGAACCTCCATTCCGCCGAAATTTACTGTATTTTATGCAGGTTCAACCCGGCTGTCGCGCATGACTCGACCGTATACTCTAATCCCACCGTCCCGTTCTTCCCCAATTTTTTTCTTCGTAACTTGCAGCCCCGCATTCAATTTCACCCACTAATGCTGTCGGTAGTGGATTTTAGTCTTTCGAAATGGACGTTTGCGCATGCTGTATTCTGTTTGGCTGCTGCAAGCGTTGTTGGTGTGGCTGGGGACTTGCGTATTTTGCTTCTCGCCGGCCTACTCTCCTTTGGTTATTTTCTATGGCGCGGCAATGCCGGCTGGACACCCCACGGCGGATTTGGCCGGGCCAATGCCATCACACTTGCGCGCCTGATTGCCGGCCTCAGCCTCTGCTTTCTCGGAAGTACAAGCGCCAGCGGTTTGCTCGTTTTTATACTGGCCCTCGGTGTACTCATTGTTGATGGACTCGACGGCTGGATGGCACGCAGGCACAATGAAGCCTCTGAATTTGGCGAGTACTTCGATAAAGAAACTGACGCGTTCTTTCTGCTCATCCTGTGCTTTGTCGCCTATTTCCAGGAAAAAGCCGGCTTATGGATCATCTTGCCGGGCTTGTTGCGGTACCTCTTTGTGTTGGTCCTCGTGGCAATGAAACCGGAAGTAGACAAAGAGTACCGCTCTCGCATGGCACGCGTGATCTATGTAACCATGATCATTGCGTTGCTCTCTGTGTTTATTACGCCGGCCTGGTTTTATAGCCCATTACTGGTTGTCGGGGTTACCGGACTCTTTCTTTCCTTTGCCCACTACTTCCGCTGGTTGTTCAATACCTCTTCGCCCAAGAAGCCGGCGACCAACAGGCAGTTGCTCATCCGGGCCGGCCTGGCGTTTGTGTTTCTGAACAGCCTGCTTTTCATCCCCTCCCTCATCGCCAACTTTAATACCAGCACCTTTTTTCCGATTCCAGACCCTTCGCAACCACTGGCCACAATGAGTTGGACGCGCGGATGGTACGACTACCTGCTCTACTTTGCCGCCCGGCGCCCCAATCAGGATATTTTCAGGATCTGTGCTGATATGGTACTCCTCGCCACCTTGCTGGTATGGTGGAAAAGGCGTGCACCCGGAAAAAAACGTATCCCCGCATTGTTTACCGTTGCCTACCTTGGCTTGCTCGTTTACGAAGCATATGATGCCATGGTTTTTCAATTTTTCCATCGCCACGGTATCCTTTATGAAGACATCCAGTACATCCTGAACCTGTACTACCTTGCCATTGATGCTTTCTCCATCGAGCACCTCTTTCGCCTGATTCTCATCTTAACAACCCTCGTTATTTTTACCTGGTCCCTCCCTCCCCTATTCAGGATGATTGTTAATGCCTTTTCACTCGCCTCAGTAAGGAAATGGGGACTGCGGTTTAGTGTACTTTTCTGGCCGGTATTCATTGGCGCATGGTACTGGTACGGCCCAGGCGATGAACGGCCTACCGTACGCTCTATCACGGGAAAAATGGTCAGCAACGCATCAGAGAGCCTGGCACTGGCAAGAACCATCGCTGCAGTTCAAGACTTGCCCGTAGACTGGGTATACGAAAGCTTTGAAGCAACCCCAATGGTAGATACGCCAAACATCTACCTCTTCATGATCGAATCTTACGGCAGCATTTTGCAGGATAACGTTTACCTGCGACCGACATTCGACTCTCTAATGGCTGCTTTTGATGAACAGTTTATCCAAGCCGGCTGGCACACGGCAAGCCGTTCAAGCACATCCCCGGTCAGTGGTGGCCTCTCCTGGCTAAGCATGAATTCGGTCCTCTCTGGCTTGTTTATGGATAACAAGACCTTCTACACGCGCTACCGAAGCAGAATTGATACCTACCCCCACATGGTTAGCTATCTTCAAAAGCAAGGATACTATACCCTCACCCTGCAACCACCAACCAAAGAGCGCCTCGGCCTTGCCGTAGAGAACCTCTATCAGTTTGACAAAACCGTCTATTTTGACGACCTGCACTATACCGGCACTCCCTACAGCATCTGGATTATTCCAGACCAATACAGCCTCGGCTACACCCACGAGCACTACTTACCACTCGAAGAACAGCAGCCTTTTTTCCTCTTTTTTGAAACGGCTACTACACACGCTCCGTGGTCTAACCTGCCTCCTTTTGTTGCAGACTGGCGCACCTTGAACGACAAACAGCCCCAGCCCAAGGTCGAAACCGCCAGTACCGTCTCGCTGGTTAGCCAATTCAAAGACTCTTACAACAATCGCTTTGGCCAGGAAACACCCGAAACAACCGACTTATACCTGGACAGCATCATCTACGATTTACATTTACTAAAAACGTATATCCTGGAAGATGCACCGGACAACAGTGTGGTAATTATCCTCGGAGACCATCAACCGCCGTTGATTCCGAGCACAGATAACAATACACCAATCCACGTGCTTGCGCAGGATACTACATTGATTCAAAAGTTTGAGCAATTTGGGTTCAGGCCAGGTATGCGCCCGGCAAATCGCGACCAGGACACGCTTACCCATGCCGGCGTCTATTCCATGCTGCTCGACGTAATGACCGCCACGCCGGCACTGCCGTCCACCCGTTACCGCCCCGAGGGCATCCCCCCATCTATTTTGACCACAGATGCGAATTGAGCCTGTCGTTTAATACCGATGGATGTAATAGCTGTGCTTAAAATCCGTCAAACTCTTTAAACGAAAGCCTGAAAAATCGATTTAGCGCATGTCATTGCTTAAACCTACACCCGTCTCCTCTGTTGAGGATGTAAGGCGTTTTTTTGATGCGTTCGCGCCACTCAATGTGGAGCAACATGGTAATGCAGACAAATTACTGGATTATAGGGTCTCACTCCTTGTATCTCATGCCCAGCTTAGACCATCGGATCGTGTGCTGGATATCGGCTGCGGCAACGGCCACCACTTATTTGCCATGGATGGCGCTTTCCGATCCGCTACCGGTGTTGACCTGGCACCTGGCATGATAAAAGCAGCGCGTTACGGCATACCCGCCAAAGGCCACTCAACCTATGCGTTCATGGTTGATGATGCACACGTTCTATCCGAAGTCTCGGAAGCCGGCTTTGATGTTGTCTTCTGCGTAGGTGCCCTTGAACACATGCCAGACAAACCAGAAGTGCTCCAAACGGTATTCCGGGTCCTGCGCAAAGGAGGGCGCTTTGTATGCCTCACGCCTAACGACCAGTTTCTGTGGTATCGCTGGTTAGCACCGCGTAGGGGATATGAAACCCGGCACCTCTCGACGGACCGCCGGCTCAAGCCCACAGAAGCCAGAAAATTGATCAACAAAGCCGGCTTCAGTCACTGCCGCATCGATTACTGGACCTTTATCCCCAGCGGCGATATGCCGCGTGGATACGCATCGTTCTGTAAAGCACTCGATATGTTGGGTCACATCATTGCACCAGCATCCCTACGCGGCGGTCTTGTAATCAGTGCAATTAAATAACGTTGAGCCAAATAACGTTCAGCTAAATACCGCATCAGTTCAGCAACGCCAGCAAGGTATCTGCAGAAGTTTCCCATGATGGAAAGTGCCGGCTACGTGCCAGGCCCCGTTGCCCCAACACTTCCCGTTCTTCAACATTGTCTAACAGCCGAGCCAGCACTTCGCCCATCTGTCCGTATCTAAAAGGTGCAACCATCACCCCCGCGCCATCGGAGAGGCTTTCCGGTATGCCCCCAACATCAAACGCTGCTACCGGCACGCCTGCTGCCATTGCCTCGCGCACAGCCATGCCAAGGGTTTCAAAGCGTGAGGGCAAAACAAACAGGTCTGCTTCGCGAAAACATGCTGGCATTTGCGCCGGCGCCAACGGGCCACGCCAAGTCATCCTGGCAGCGGCAGCTGAAGCTTGCATCTGCCCAAACAACGCTGCAGCATATTCCGGATCAAGCGTATCACTGCCAACGAGTTGCCAGTGCCACAGCACCGGATGTTCAGCCAAATTACTGAGCACATCAATAAATTCAGCCAATCCCTTCCCAGCCAGCAAGCTCGACACGGTTAACAGCCTGACCGCTCCCCTCATGGCCCGGGCCGGCCGAGCCACGCGATGGGCAGCATCCAGACCCGGATAGATCACTGCAATCAGTTCTTCCGAGATTCCGGCATCAGCAAGACACGCTTTAGAATACGCACTTGTTGTCACGTACAAGTCATAAGCCAGTAGTCCATCAATCGCGACATCCGACGCAGCATGGTGCGGGTCGAAAAACGGGAAGTAATGGACCAGGATACCCCAACGGGTTTGCTGGCCGGCCAGATTGCGTAACGCATCAACATCAAGGTGATCTACCAGCAAACTATCAACAAATGCCCAATCGTACCCGGGAGCCAAAAGCGCCGGCATGGATGTAGCCGGCGTCCATACCGCCTCTTCCACCGTACAGTATGCCTTCAAGCGCTGCATCATCTCTTGATTATAGATGTTGCCTCCTGTAGGAATTCCTTGTATGTCGGGCAGTAAAAAAAGCAGCTTCATGTTACTTTTTGCCGGGAATTTCGGCTGTGAGTGGGATACTGGTGAATAAATGAGATCAAAGCGCACTTCACGCAGTTTGATTTCAGTTGCTGATGGCGTTTCTTGTACGCCGAGCAAACCCAATTGCCCCTGCGCAGACAGTTTAAGCCTTACCGAAAATCAAACCAAGCCAACCCAAATCGCCCATGCATACTGCGCCTTCCAAAGGCAAGCAGTCTGCCCGCAGCACTACTGCGCAGGCAGGAGAAGTTGACGTATCCGTTGTGATTGTTAACTACAACGTGCGCGAGTTTTTAGAGCAGGCCATGCGATCTGTAGAAAAGGCAAGCGCGCAGTTGCGTGTTGAGCTTTTTGTGGTTGACAACAATTCGAGTGACGGCTCTGTTGAGATGGTGCGCAAGCGGTTTCCAGAGGCCCACCTCATATCCAACAAAGAGAATACAGGGTTCAGCAAAGCCAACAACCAGGCAATCCGTATGGCCAACGGTCGGTATCTGCTGATTCTGAATCCCGACACCATTATCCAGGAAGACACGCTAACTTCGCTGGTCAGGTTTATGGATGCCCATCCAGACGCCGGGGCTGCGGGGTGTAAGATCCTGAATGCCGATGGCACCTTTGCGCCAGAAAGCCGCCGCGCATTTCCCACACCGGCCGTAGCTTTTTACCGCATTACCGGCCTCAGCAAACTCTTCCCCAATAGTCCGACTTTTGGCAAATACAACCTGAGCTACCTGTCGCCCGACGAAACCTGCGAAGTAGACGCGCTCAGTGGATCTTGCATGTTTGTCCGTAAAGATGCCCTTTACCAGGACCACGAGGAGACTACAGTGGAAGCGCAACCGGATGCTGGCGCCGGCCTCTTTGACGAGGACTTCTTTATGTATGGAGAAGACCTCGACTGGTGTTACCGCATCCAGCAAGCCGGCTGGAAAATCTACTATACCCCCGAGACGCAAATCATCCACTACAAAGGGGAAAGTACCAAAAAGGGGGACCTGCGGTATGTCCTGCTGTTTTACGGGGCCATGCTTCGTTTTGCGGAGAAGCACTTCAAAAACCGACACTCGTGGTTTTTCAGGCTGTTTCTGCGTTGTGGTATTATTGCACGGGGCACGTTGCACATGCTGAGCAACTGGGTTCGGCGGAATGCAGGTGCGCTGGCTGATGTTGCACTCAGCTTTGGCGTGATGGCGGGTGCCGGCATATTGCGATTTGTGTGGGATGGACTGGCTTTCCCAACGTTATTTCTGGGCATCATCGCCCCGTTGTATGCCCTTGCAGTCACGGGCAGTATTTCGTTGCAGCAGGGTTATCAACGCAGCAAGTATACCCGATTCAAACCTGTTTTAACGGCCAATATCAGCGCCATTCTCCTGATCGCAGCCGTCTCTTTTTTTGCAAAAGGGCTGGCCTTTTCCCGGGCTGCCCTTGTGTTAGGCTTTTTACTGTGCACCCTTGCGCTGTACATCGTGCGACTTGTTTACAGCCACAAAAAGCGACCGGCGCATTTACTGCGTCGCGCGCTCATGGTCGGCGACCAGGAAGAAGCAAGCCGGCTTCAGGCCTCCCTGACCGCGCTGCCCAATCCCCTGATGGAACTGGCAGGGTTTGTCTCCGACGCATCCCCCAGTGCTGAGGAAAAACAGGGGATCCCCTGGCTCGGCAACCTGCATCACCTGCGAGATGTCGTACGCCTGCAGAAAATCGACGACGTGGTCTTTGCTTCAAGCAGGCTCGCCAACCGAACCATTTTCAGCCTCATCCAGGAGCTAAAACACCTGCCTGTTGAGTTTAAAATTCTAAGCGCAGGACAAGAGCACCTGATTGGGCAAGCACGCATTGATGCCCTCAACACGCCGCCGCTGATAGACGCCGCACAAGCCTTTGGCCGTACGCGGAGCACTTTTCAGCGTCGTGCGTTTGAGGTGACCCTGGTAATACTCGGGCTGCTGTGTTATCCCGCGTTGTTTATACTGGCAAAAGTGGCCGGATCACAATCTGTGCTGCAAAAACTGGTTTCGAAAACCAGGGACCTGCCCAAAGTATTGCGTGGAACGCTATCTTTGGTAGGTTATCGAGCGGAAGAGCATAATTTGATACCAAAATCCTGGCAGCTTAAGCAAGGGATCTTTACCATTACAGATACCCTCCCCATGGACACAAAATCGGCCGATGCGCTAAACCGTGCATACTGGCTGTATTACAGCAACCAGTCCATGACCCTCGATTTTGATATCATTATACGCTGTATCCGACAGCTTAAAGCGCCCTCGGCACCGTAGCCAGGAGCGTTTTACGCAAAACTGATTGTCACCAGGATCTACATCTTTTTCGAGATTTGGATCTTTACCAACTTATAGATCATGGCAGAACAGGCGGCACAATACCTCCTAGAATTCGAGAAGCCCCTATACGAACTCGAGAAGAAGCTGGATGAAATGCGCACCTTCGACAGGGAAGATTCCAGTGTGGATCTTTCACAGGAGATTGAAGCGCTTGCAGAACGCGTTGAGTTGCTACGTGAATCCATTTATCAGGATCTCACGCGATGGCAGCGGGTGCTCATTGCCCGCCATCCGTTGCGGCCCTATACAAAAGACTACATTACAGCCCTTACCGACGACTTTATCGAGCTGCACGGCGACCGGGCCTATGCTGATGATCCAGCCATTGTAGGCGGGTTTGCAAAATTCAAGGGAGCAAAATTTGGCTTCAAGGATGAGTCGGTGATGATCATTGGCCATCAGAAAGGACGAGACACCAAAAGCCGGAAATATCGCCGATTCGGGATGCCAAACCCAGAAGGATACCGCAAGGCACTACGGCTGATGAAATTGGCCGAAAAATTCAACAAGCCCATCATTACCTTGCTGGATACGCCGGGCGCATTTCCCGGACTCGAAGCAGAAGAACGCGGACAAGCTGAAGCCATTGCCCGTAACTTGTTCGAAATGGCCCGCTTCAAGGTGCCCATTATCGTGGTGATCATTGGCGAAGGAGCTTCTGGCGGCGCACTCGGTATTGGTGTTGGCGACCGTATCCTGATGCTCGAAAACTCCTGGTATTCTGTCATTTCGCCCGAGAGCTGTTCTTCCATTCTCTGGCGTTCCTGGGATTACAAAGAAGACGCAGCCCGTGCACTGAAACTCACGGCAACCGACCTGATCAAGTTTAGCGTAATCGATGAAATTATTCCTGAGCCGCTTGGCGGTGCCCACCGAGATCCGCGGGCTACGTTCCGGACGGTCGGCGAATTCATTGGCAAACACCTGAAAGCCCTGAAGAAGGTGAAGCCGGCAAGCCTGCCTGTCCAGCGCCTTGAGAAATTCGACCAGATGGGTGTGTTCAACGAAAACAATGCCGGCACCAACGGCCATGCCCCTGCAACCGTAGGCAAAAAGGTTACCCAGAAGAAGTAAGGATGGTTACCTACAATTACCAGCACCGTGTGCGGTACCGCGAGTGTGACCCTATGGGGGTCGTGTATCATGCCCACTACATCGACTACTTCGAAGCAGCGCGCACAGAAGCCCTGCGCGACATGGGCATCGTTTACAAAAAACTGGAAGATGACGGCGTCCAAATGCCTACCATTGATCTCGCCGTCAAATACAGACAGCCTGCCCGCTACGACGACCTCCTGGAAATCAAGGTCATCCTGAAAGACAAACCCGGTGTACGCATTCGCATTGACTATGAAGTGCGACGGGTAAACGAGGAGACGCTCCTCACCACCGGCCATGTGACCCTATGTTTTATGGACATCGAACGTAAACGCCCCGTAATGGCGCCTGCTGTTTTTGCCGAGATGTACGACACCTACGCGCGTTAATCAACCCTCGACCATTCATGTCAACAAGCGCTCTCCCGGTCTACTTTACGGCCCCTGAACTTGCAGCCCTGATTCACCTTGCCCTCGATGAAGACCTCGGCACAGGCGATGTAACAACAGCAGCTACCATTCCGCCCGATACCAAAGCTTCTGCCTCTTTTCTTGCAAAAGAAAGCGGCACCATAGCAGGCCTGCATGTTGCAAAAGAGGTGTTTCATACCCTCGACGATGCACTTGAAGTGTTCTGGAGTAAAGCTGACGTTGACGCGGTTATCAAAGGCGAAGTGTTTGGCACGGTTGTAGGCTCGGCACATGCTATCCTTTCAGGTGAGCGACTTGCCCTCAATATCATGCAACGCATGAGCGGCATTGCAACAGCAACCCATCATATGGTGCACGCTGCATCTCCTTTTGGCAGCAGGATTCTCGATACGCGCAAAACTGCGCCGGGCCTTCGGTTGCTCGACAAATGGGCGGTAAAATTGGGTGGCGGCGAAAATCACCGCATCGGCCTTTTCGATATGATTCTGATCAAAGACAACCATATCGCAGCCGCCGGCAGCATCGAACAGGCCATTTATGCCGCACAGCAGTTCAGAACAGCAAACAATCCCAACCTGGAAATTGAAGTAGAAACGCGCACCCTCGATGAAGTATCACGTGCGCTGGCAACTGGCGGTATAGATCGGTTACTGCTGGACAATATGGTCGTTGTTGATGGGGATGAGATTAACACCAGCATGCTGGAAAGCGCGGTAGAACTGGTTGGTGGACGTTACGCCACCGAAGCCTCTGGTAATGTGACGCTCAAAACTGTGCCGGCCATCGCAGCTACAGGGGTTGACTTTATCTCCTCCGGTGCCCTCACCCATTCCGTTAAAGCGCTCGACATTTCTTTAAAAATCGCGCTCTCTCTATAACTCCTCTTCGAGCTCGTGCTCACGCGCACCTGCCGCAATCCAGTCCCGAATAACCTGGATAACCCGTTTGTCAAGTTTACCGCCCGTACTCCAAATCGGCATAAGAGCACCACGCATAGCAGGGTGTCCTTCCAATTTCCAAATCAGATAGCTGCTATCGGGATCGCCCGGCTTTACGCGCATGACCGATGGGTACTGCATGCTTGGCACGCCTACAAGGTCACCGTACGACTTACCTCTTGACAAATCGAGTTCTGCTGCATTCCAGCAGCAATCGTGACACCGGCTGTTCTGACACGTGCCCGAAAAGAGGCTGTCCTGGATGCTCTCCAGAGATGCTTCTATTTCTACATAATAGGGCTCTGGCTCTTCTACAGGCAGTTCTTCGAACGGCTCTTCTACGATGGTATTATAAACACAGCCTGCCGCCAAAAGCATACAACACAGACTGAACGCCAACACAATCAGTACAGGGGGGCACTGATATACTCGGTTCATTTTTCCTTCCAAATGCAGTTTTAAATCTATCCTTCAGGCCGGCTATATTTTTGCCAATACACGAATCCAACGCCCTCGTCCGTGTTCTTTGGCACCAAACTGCTCACTTTGATGCACTATTTCAAAGCCCGCGTCCTTCAACAGACAAGGGTAATTGCGTGAAAATGCCATCTCACGTCCGTAAATCAAGCTGTTTTGCGCTTTATCCAAATCATGGTCAAAACCAAGGGTTTCGATCAAACCCACATATACCGGCGACAATTCGTTGGCAATGTGAGCAAACCAAACCTCTAATTCTTGTTGCAGGAAATACTCAAACACACCACTATTTGTCAGAAAAACACTTTGGGGAAGGGTTTTACAATAAACCATTTACCTGCATCAGCCGCGACAAATTGCATTTTTTCGTTTGTATAGTTTTGCCTGTTCTTCTTCGTCTGCTCTGCGATGACATCAATCCCTACAAACGAATTCTTCGATGGAAACAGGGCAGTCAGATACCCAAGGACTTGCCAGTGCCCACAGCCAATTTCATAGAGTTGGTTAAAAGCCAGCGTAGGTTTGCCTTCCTTTAGCGATTCTGCCATACATGCGCTTCGTCAGCAGCTTCCTGCGCCCAATAATGAGAGAATACAGCGCGTTGACAGGATCGCCGTGCCAAAGCGCTCTGGCCAGCGGGCCGGTTCGGAGCAAGCGATCAAATGCGCCCAGAGAAATTTTGACACGGTTCTCTTCCAGCTTTACAGTACGTCCAGGAAAAATTCGCGTAAAAATACCCCCAAGAACCAACTTTCGTATTTTCTCAGCGGGAATATCAGACATACTTCTCATTACAGCATTGCGCTTTAGTATATCTGGATCTAATTCAAAAGTCATAGTGCTCACCTTTAAAATTCAATAAGACGCATTCTCAAGAAGAGGAAATCAACGCTGTGGCACGTCTGCCTTTAGCTCTGGGGTACGGCTAAAGGTCAGATCTCAATACCATCTCTTTCGAGATTACCCTTGCTTGCTAGACTGGCTACAGTTCCTGGTGGATGCTGATACCAGCCAGGATCTTCGTAATTGTTGATGTCTTCCCGAATTTTCACTACGGTAAACATCCCTCCCATCGTGATGTAGTCAAAAGGACCAGCAGCACCTACCATAGGAATGCTGTTCGGGGGGACTTGCATATGGCCTGCCTCGATATGCGCACCGTGCTCTCCCATGCCATCGTGTCCCATCGTCATGTAGGACGGCAGAAATGGGCGCACCTTACCATTCATTGCCCTTGCATTTACACCAATCATGTTGGGCAGGTCGTGCCCCATTTGGTTCATTACATGATGCGTCATGTGACAATGCAGCGCCCAGTCTCCCGGGCGTTCAGCGATGAACTCGGCGTCACGTGTACTCCCTACCGGGACCAGCACCGACGTTTCTCGCCATTGCGCACTCTCCGGTAAAGGGCCCCCGTCAGTTCCCGTAATCGTGAAATGATGACCGTGAATATGAATCGGATGATGATCCATTGCACTGAGGTTACCCAAGCGAACTCGAACCCGATCACCCTGCTTTGCAACAAGCGGAGCGGTGCCGGGATAGCAGCGTGCATTCATCGTTAGCACGTTGAAATCCGACATTTCGTTGGGGTTAGGCCGGGAAGTACCTGGATCGATACGCCACTCGCTTAGCATAATGGCAAAGTCTCGATCTACCCGCTGCGCAGGAGAAGATTGGCGTGGGTGCAACACAATCATCCCCATCATGCCAAGCGCCATCTGGGTCATTTCATCATGATGCGAGTGGTACATGAAGGTGCCGTGCTGGACAATGTCGAACTCGTACACAAAGGTCTCACCTGGCTTGATTGCGGGCTGGTTGAGGCCACCTACGCCATCCATCCCATTTGGCAATAAAAGGCCATGCCAGTGCACCGTTGTGGGTGCGGGAAGTTTGTTGGTTACATAAATCCGAACCCTGTCACCCTCCACAGCTTCCAGGGTTGGTCCGTGTACCTGGCCGTTATACCCCCAACACGTTGCTTCCAGTCCGGAAGTAAACTCGTGCAGGACCTCTTCAGCTATCAGGTGAAAAACCTTGACCCCATCCACAACTTTCCAGGGCAGTGAAGAACCGTTTGGAGTAATTACCGGGGTATAATCTTGCCCAGGCATTCCGGGTTCGTTTAGAATGGGTCCCTGCGGCTCTACCATTGGCGTAACGAGTGCGCTACCCATCGCGACAGCACTGGTCCGCAAAAGATCACGTCTTGTTAATTTCATATTAGTGTCCTCTCTCTACCGGTGCGGATGCACCATTTGTAGCTGTAGATTTAACCGAAGCAGGTAGTTTTCCATAAAGGAGCAAGTCGTAGGCAGTTTTTACTGTCCAGTACTGCGCAAGGGCATCCAGGTATTGTTTGCCGGCAAGAATCTCTTGCTGGCGGGCAGCAAGCAGTTGGAAAAGACCTACTTGCATGGCATTAAATTGCCCCTGGGTTTCAGATGCAATGCGGCTGCGTAGCGGCAACAATACCTGACGGATATGCTCCACTGATTGGTAAGCAGTCCTGAGTTGTTGAGCCAGGAGCCGGGCTTGCGCCCGCACGTTGACTGCCAGCGCGTAGTAGTGTGCTTGCTGACGGCGAATTTCTGCCGCTGAACGCGCACGTTTCGCTGCACCGGTATCAAAAATGGGTAAAGGGAATTCAACCTCTGGCCCTATCTCCCAGCTTTCCTCTCGTTCAGCATCCAAACCCAGTTCGAGATGCGGCAACAGAGAAGTGGCATTGACGAGGCCGGCTTTTTGTGCATAAACCTCGATTTGCTGAGCAGCAAGTGCCAGGTCGATACTCGCTTCGATGGCTAGTTGCTCAGTCTCGTCCAATTCTGGCAATAACCCATCTGGCTCCGGAAGCATAGGCGGCAGTTTCCACATTAAATCGCTTCCCCAGATGCCCATCAATTGATTGAGTTGCTCCCGCTGCTGCTGAACCATCACTTCCGCATTGAGCAGCTCTAATCGGGATTGCTCATAAAATGCCTGCTCAGCATACAAGTCTATAGCCGGGATATTACCGGCATCGTGTAACAGTTTTGCAGCTTCATATGCAGCTTCTGCACCGCGTGACACTTGCGACAGCATGTCAAACACCTGCATTGCTGCCTGCACATCGTAATAGGCCTGCAGAACTTGCCCCGTGTGTGCCATAACGCTTGCTGTAAGCGCCAGACGGGTCTCTTCCAACATGGAGGAAGCGATTCTTTTCCGTAGCGGTGCATGAAACAGATCCAGAAAATTGAACGATACAGAAAAGGCAAGATCAGGCGCGTGGTCCGCTGAAACTGGAAAACCAACATGCGCGCCCAAAACAGGATTCTCAAACAAACCTGCCTGCACCAGATCTGCTTGCGCGATGCCGACTGCTTCATACTTAGCCTGTAATTGCCGGTTATTCGCCAATGCAATCTGAACTGCTTCATCGGCTTCAAGGGAGTCCCTCAGTAAGTCACGAACATGCTTACGCAAAAGCGCCTGTTCGCTGGTATCATTGAAGTAGGCAAAATGATAGCCCGTACGAGCAATTACTTCAGCCTGAACCAGTTCCAGATCTCTTTCCGGCTGCAGTTGCACACAACCCGAGAACACGAGCATCAAAACCAGGATACTTATCCCTCTCATCTTCAATGGCCTCCGTGATTATGTGGACGTTGAGTCTGCCCAGCGTTCACCTCGCTTTTTTTAGCCACACGTAAGACTTCAAACATGTGAGTCATGGCATCATCAAGTTCACCAGCAAGTACCCAACCCTCTTCCAGCTGGGTAGAACGGCCCAACTTATCAGCTGTAGTCGTTACTGCTGCAAGCAATGCTTCCTTTTGATGCCAAAAATGCGGCGAAGCACTTACCTCTACATTTTTCAACAGCGTCACCGCATGGCTCAGGCGTCGTGCCTGTTCTGCAGCTTCTTTCAACCGGTCGCCTCGTATCAGCACCCTGATTGTATCATGTACCTGTAGCATACCATCAAGCACTGCTGTAGCCTCAGCCGGCAAAAAGTGAGCAGTATCGGCTAGCCCGCTATTTTCTGGCTCACGTTCTTCAGCCATCATATGGCCGGCATGAGATACACCGGTTTCTATCCCATCAACTGATTCAGCAGGAAAGAGGTAAGCCTCGTCCAATACGCGAGAAACCGACAAGTCACCAACGGGGAATTCAGGATTCGCAGGATGGTTATCAGATACCGAAACCGGAGCGATCGATCTGCAAGCAGATGACGAAGCGGATAGTATCACGATAACTAAAAACGACAAGTACCAGGGGCGGATATCAACCCTCAGGAGGTCAATACATTTCATTTTCTAAGGAATTTTTGCAAGCCAGCAACAGCATCAACCTCGCGTACGGCAACTGACTCTGCCAGTGCTAGATAGTTAGCTGACTTGCACGTTTTTAAACGGACGGGTATAGAGAAGGAGATAGGAAAGCATCCTTATGCCGGCACGTATGCCGACAGGGCAAGGCGGGATTTGAGATAGATCATCAAAAAGGACATATGTATCTGCCCCTACGACCTAACGACCATAGTTAGTAGAATGGGAAAAATCCAATGTTACCCACCAGGATGCGGCAGGTATCAAATGAGAAAAGAAGAGAGTATCACATGCCGGGCAGGCAGTGATTCATGAGGTGGATCCGGAGCCTGATGGGTAAAAGGAATCGGGATTTCAGCAATTGCAGGCAACAATCGGGCGCGTAGTGAGAAACTGATAGCTGATTTATCGCTTAGCCGTGATTTAAGATAATCATCAGCGACAGAAGATTCACTCTCTACCGTACAGCAGTCACCCGGGGCCGGCGGGTCTGTATCTGGATGCTCACACGGTACCCGTTCTTGCACAGGCGCTCTCTCATCCGCGGGCATATGCTGGTGCCCGATGTCTTCATCCGGCATGTCATGCATCTCGTGCGATCCATGATGCGCCATTTGGATGTTTTGATGCGCACTATGGTGATGTGCATCGCCATGCGAATCAGCCGCCTGCTTCATACAACAGCACTTGCGATGCATTTTCATATCGCCCGACATCATCGCACAGGCATGCTGCACAAAAGGCAACAGGCTCGCCATGGTAATCAGCAGTACCACACTGCGGATCAAAACACGATATGATCGGAATTTCACTAACATCGCTTGTAATATAGGGCTCTGAGACGAAAACTTCCCTTATCGAAGCCTCAAAACTGTAACTCGTATAAAAGGTAAAAAGTCAGATTAGGCCCTTTAAACAAGTTTAACGTACAACTCTCAAAAAAACTAATCTATTCCGATAATCGATTATACGTCTTTGGGTACTTTAAAGATCATTGATCTACAGAAACCCTAGCCGGCGGCGAAGAAGGCCAATAAAGCGATAAAAAGACAGTACATCCATTGCCCCAACCGATACCAGCGTCCTTCCACCCCCCGGCCGGCAACTAGCACCGTCATAAGCCATACAACGCCCGTACTTCCGAAATAAATCGCCAGCCCACCAAGGATTAACTGTTCATCGGGTATCCACTCGGTAACTCCGACAACCAAAAACGTCACTGCAGCCAATGTCTGACCGACACTCACCCAGTGCCATCCGGCCAATGTTTGGACCCATACTTCTGCAGACTTCCCAGTCCCCTCCGGCTTCAACAGACCAACCTCTCGCCCACCAATAATGGCGTGAACACCAGCAGCCAATAACACCAATACACCCGCAAACAAAGCAAAGTAATTCATATATGCGCCCACAAGACTGTCTTTTTGTTATGGCTGTATTCCAAACAAAAATCTTTAGTACATTTCTCTCGCCAGGTTAACCATCAATTTCCCAAATCAGTAAATAACCCGCAACCACCAACCTGCCTCTCATGACAGAAACCGTGACCAAAGAAAAAGGACATCTATCAGAAATTGCCCGCCTGTTTTTCAAACTTGGGCTGATTGCTTTTGGTGGGCCGGCAGCGCACATCGCGATGATGGAAGACGAGTTTGTGACGCGGCGCAAATGGATTACCCGGGAGCATTTTCTGGACCTGATTGGGGCAACCAATTTGATTCCGGGGCCCAACTCTACTGAAATGACCATGCACCTGGGCTACGAACGTGGCGGTTGGTCCGGATTGTTTACAGCCGGCGCCTGCTTCATCTTCCCAGCGGCGGTTTTAACCGGGGTTGTTGCGTGGTTCTATGTAACGTATGGCTCACTCCCACAGGTAGAACCTTTCCTTTATGGCATTAAACCGGCCGTGATTGCAGTTATACTCGGAGCCGTATGGAAGCTGGGTAAAAAAGCTGTTAAAGGGTGGAAATTTGCGGTGTTGGGGATTGCCGTGACGGTGGCTATTTTGATGGGTGTCGGTGAAATTGTTGCGCTGCTGGTTGGCGGCGTTGTGGGGATGCTGTGGCTACGTGCAACAGGTTATGGCAACAGCGGCACTGCTGGTAGATTCCTACCTATTCTATTTCAGGATACAACGGCTGTTGCTGCAGCCGGCGGTGGCCTGGTGGCCGCCTCTGCCATATCGCTTTGGAAAATCGGATTCTTCTTCCTCAAAATTGGCGCTATCCTCTATGGCAGCGGATACGTGTTGGTGGCCTTTCTGGAAGGCGGGCTCGTCGATGACCTCGGTTGGCTTACACAGGCGCAATTGCTCGATGCCATTGCCATGGGACAGTTTACGCCAGGCCCGGTGCTTACAACATCGACCTTTATTGGCTATCTGCTCGCCAAAACACCCGGCGCAGTAGTAGCAACGCTTGGCATATTCCTGCCATCGTTCATTTTTGTACTGATACTGAATCCAATTATCCCAAAACTGCGCCAGTCTGCTTGGCTTTCTGCTTTTCTGGATGCCGTAAATGTTGCGGCGGTAGCGTTGATGGTTGCGGTTACCATTTTGTTGGGCATGGATACCCTTGTTGGCTGGCAAAGCTGGGTAATTGCGTTGTTGTCTGCCGTGCTGGTACTACGCTTCAAGATAAACGCTGCCTGGATTGTCCTCGGTAGTGCTTTCCTGGGCTGGCTGCTTACTTTTGTGGGTTAATATTTATGCCGCATGCAGTGTTTGCATGGCCTATACCCCGCAGCCTGCGCATCTATTTCAGTTGAAAAGAATACGCGGTTTTTACGGTGCATACGTTTTCCACTCCAGCAATCCAGTGTGCCATAGATTTTCAACCGGGCGTTGCCAGCCCATCGAATCTTGCCGGCCCTGATACCCGAAAATACCTCGCGATCGGTAATGCTATCGTGGCGCATGAGTCGCGCATTAAATTTGGACAATTTGCATCAAACTCCTCACTGTCAAGTCCTGAAATAGGTTGACAATGAATTAGTGTATAGTTTGTGATTTAAGCCCAGTTCGGTAGACCTGATCGGGTTTCCGATAGCCGAGTGTTGTATGTGGACGTTCGTGATTATAGAGCCAGACAGCCTCTCGTAATGCCTGGCGTACTTGCTTAAGGTTGATAAAGCAACCATCAAGTCCATATTCCAGTTTGAGTATGCCATTGACCCGTTCTGC
>JBCCIM010000104.1 GCA_039111535.1 Bacteroidota bacterium
GCAACATGTGTTCACCGGGTACGGATGTGTTCTTCGAGGGTGAGCTTGATCCGAGGCACTGCATTTCTTCTTCTTCCGCCACCTATCCGTGGGATGTGTGGGTGCAGGGTGATTTGATTGTCTATCATGATTCGCTGGTCATCCATAAAGTAAATGGAGAAACCGTCTTGCAGTACACAAAGCCGCAAATAGGTGGTGGTGTTGCCAATGGTTTTGACCCCGCTTATAAGGTCGACGGTACAAGGTTGACTGAAGGCTATATTGGGCTACAGGCGGAAGGGCAGGGGATTGCGTTTAGAGAAATTAAAATTAAACGGCTCGATTGATAGAAGCCGGGGCTGCGCATTTTTTATGATTTGAGAACGAGCCACTTGTTCGCTGTTTAGCGTCTTCGAAACGAATAGATAGAAGAAGCGGGCAGCATCACATCTCAAGGCCCGTAAACAAATCCTGGTTTAGTCTCGATGGGCCTGGTGGATTTTCTCATAACAGTTTCCTGTATTGTCAGGCGCAGTTTGTTTGTTGCCCTCTTTGTGGCAGCAAGTCAGGCCGGCTCTGCCCAGCCAGCGCCGGGTGATTACCTTGGGGAGTTTGTGGCGAGGTCGTATGGGCAGCGCATGCCGGATATGGTCTTTAATTCTGCCGGCGATCTGATTGCGCTTGACCTTTTTGGTGACCGAGCATTGCGCTTCGATGGGGAAACCGGTGCCTTTATGGGCACTTTCATTGTTGAAGGTACCGGCGGGCTTAGCCGGCCTAGTGTGATCGAAGTGGGGCCAGACAATCACCTATACATCCTAGACGCCGGTTCAAACCAGATCTTGAAATTTGATGCAGAAACCGGGGCTTTCCTCGATACGCTCATCACAGCCGGCAACCAGGATATTCCCAAAGTTACCGATTTTGCGTTTGACGACGCTGGTGATCTATATCTCACCTCTACCGATACACACGAAGTTTTGCGGTACAGCGGCATAACCGGTGCCTTCATCGACGTGTTTGTCACGCGCAGAAGCGGGACCTTGTCCAACCCCTCACAACTGGCTTTCGGGCCTGACGGATCCCTGTATGTTAGAGATGATCTCTTGGACCAGGTTTTTCGTTTCGATGGGACAACCGGCGCCTTCGTCGATGTGTTCATTGCTTTGCCGGCCAACGCGACTGCCCAGATGAAATTTAGTCCTGATGGCCGGTTGTTTTTCAATACGCCTGAATCCATTCTGCAATACGATACGCAGACAGGTGCCTTGCTTGGCGAGTTTGTCCCGCAAGGCGAAGGCGGACTTCGGGATAACACTTCCTTTACATTTGGTCCGAATGGAGATCTGTATGCAAACAGCAGGGATCACCACAGCTTTGTGAGTCAGCAGGTATTACAGTTTGATGGGACAAATGGTGGATTTCATCGCCTTTTTGTACCCGTGCCCAACGGCGGCCTCGATCAACCATTTGGGCTCACCATTGGTCCTGATGGCCATTTCTATGTAGCCAGCTTCACCTTGCACGCCGTATTTCGATATGACGGCACATCCGGGCAATATATCGATACGTTTGTGTTGCCGGACCAGGGCGGGCTCGAAGGAGCGTTTGCTCTAGCTTTTGGGCCGGATGGTGATCTCTATGTGAGCAGTTTTGGTACCAACGCTGTGCTGCGTTATGATGGTGAAACGGGCACATTTGTAGATGCGTTTGTTGAACCTGGAAGCGGTGCTTTGGAAGGCGCCGGCGGGTTTGTGTTTGCGCCTGATGGACACCTGTATGTAAGCAGCTTTGAAACGGATGCTGTGCTTCGGTATGATGGTGAAACAGGAGCATTTATAGATAATTTTACTGGATCAGGTACAGCCGGCCTGTCGGGTGCCCACGGATTGCTGGTTGGGCCTGATGGGCTACTCTACGTAGGTAGTTTTCGAACAGACGAAATCCTGCGTTTTGACCTGGATACAGGCGCATTTGTAGATGCATTTGTTACGGCGGGCAGCGGGGGACTCGATGCACCCCAGGACCACGTTTTTGGTCCAGATGGACATTTCTATGTAACCAGCCTGTTTACCAATGTGGTCTTGCGATACGATGGAGAGACTGGAGAATTTATTGATGTATATGCAAACTCGTCTCGTGGCCCGTTGTCTGGTCCACGCGGATTGGTGTTCGGCCCCAACAATGATCTATTTGTTAGTAGCATCGGCAACGATATAATTCTGCGGTACGCCAGTCCTTTTGCTTTAGACACCTATGTGGAATCGGGGATGGACTTGCCCGAGGCTGCTTCATTAGCCGGAAATTATCCCAACCCATTCAAAGCTTCGACACAAATTACATATTCTCTCCCGGCGTCAGTTCAGGTTACGTTGTCCATATATGATATTATGGGGCGGCACATCGCCACAGTGGTTGATACCTTTCAGCAAGCAGGAGACCATGCAGTTGGTTTTTCGCCAGAAAACCTGCCAGCTGGTATGTACATCTACCAGTTAAGCACCGGAGCGCACACACAAACAGGACGCATGTTGCATGTTCGGTGATCATCCAACATATGGCCTTACCTTCCGCGTTGGATTCGCTGCGCTTCTGCTTGTGATGGGATTGCCTATGGTGCTTTATGCGCAATCAGAAGGGCAATTTGTGGATGCAGTTGTTCGAGATGGCCGGCCCCAACAGGCGCGCAACATGGTCTTTGGACCCGATGGGCATTTGTATGTGAGCAGCATTACGGACCATAATGTTGTCAGGTACGATGGCGAATCGGGCCTCTATCTGGATGAGTTTGTGCGCACAGAAGCTGGCGGACTGGCTTCACCCCGCGGGATGGCTTTTGGGCCCGACGGTCACCTCTATCTCAGCAGCCACACCACAGATGAAGTGCTGCGTTACGATGGTGAAACTGGCGACTTTTTGGATGTATTTATAGAATCGGGTAGCGGTACGCTTGATGGTCCGGCTGGTCTCGTGTTACAGCCTGACAGTACGTGGCTTATAAGCAGCATCAATACGGATGAAGTGCTACATTTTGACCAGGATGGTGCTTTTGTAGATACTTTCATCGCTTCAACTGGCAACGGCCTCCGCTATTTTTATAGCCTGATACGAGGGCCAGATGATCACTTGTACGCCGGCAGCTATGCCACCCACGAAATTCTGCGGTTTGATGGTGTTACTGGAGCGCTGATCGATACTTTTGTTGCATCAGGTAGTGGGGGACTCCGATATCCTTATTCGCTCACTTTTGGACCTGATGATAACCTCTACGTTGGGCACTGGGCTCGGTTCGTGTTACAGTTTGACGGGGAGACCGGAAACTACATGAGCAAGTTTGCTTCACGCGTTACATCCGGTGAGGTCCGTGTTGTCTACCTGTTGGTAGCTTTTGGTCCCAACGGGCAACTTTATGTGTATGATGACGAGGCAGACATCGTGTTTCGGTATCATGGCCGCACCGGGCAGTTGATTGATGAGTTTGTGAAGAAGCAGGGAGGGCGGATACAGGGGCCATTTGGGCTCGCTTTTGGGCCAGATAGCTCCCTTTTCGTAGCCGGGTTTGAGGGACCATTTGTTTATCGTTTCCACGAAGAGAGCGGCGCGGCGCGCGAGCCGGCGTTGGCCTGCTGCCTAAACCTGCCTTGGCGACCATTTGATTTGCTACTGGATACATCAAATCGGCTCTATGTATCCAGTTTTGGTGAAGACAAGGTTGTTCGCTACGATGCAATTACTGGCGAGTTACTTGAAAATTATATAAACGCAGGATCGGGGGGCCTGGATGGCGCTGGTGGTATGGCCTTTGATTCGAGCCAGACCTACCTGTACGTTGCAAGCGTGCTGACGGATGAAGTGCTACGCTACGACGTTGAAACTGGTACTTTTGTAGATGTTTTTATAACAGCACAAAGCGGAGGGCTTGATGCGCCGCATGGTGTGCAGATCGGTCCGGATGGCAACCTTTATGTCGGCAGCTATTTTACGGATGCTATTCTACGGTATGATGGTGTAACAGGCGTATTTGTTGACGCTTTTGTTGAAAGTGGCAGTGGGGGCCTCGACGCCCCTCAGGATCACGTCTTTGGGCCCGATGGTAACTTGTATGTGAGCAGCCTTTTTACAAATGAGGTTTTGCGATATGCAGGAGATACCGGTACGTTTATGGATGTTTATGTACCGGCGTTGACTGGCGGCCTGGATGGCCCCCGGGGACTGGTTTTTAGCAAGGACAATCTCCTGTATGTAAGCAGCTTTGATACGGATGAGGTGCTGCGCTTTGTTGGGCCGGCATCAAAAAAAGGTACACAGCTCCCTTCGCAAGTAGCATCTGTATTTACGCTTGGCGCCAACTATCCCAACCCATTTCGCACCGCAACACAAATTACCTACACACTCGCTGAAGCCGGGCCTGTGGAGATCGCGGTTTATGACATGATGGGGCGGCAGGTCCGACTTGTTGTGGATGCCGTTCAGCCGGCGGGGCAACATAATGTTTGGGTACACCTGGACGATTTACCAAGTGGCGTCTATGCCTACCGCCTACAGGCGGGAGCCTTTGCTGATACCCGTCAAATGACGCTGATTCGCTAGCGGAGGATGCAGTACGATGAAAAGGCTATCGAATAAACTAAGGCGCATTTGGGTTGTGTTGACGTTCCTGATTCTCTGCACTGTTGGATCAGTTTATAGCCAGCAATTGCCTGGTGATTTTCTCGGTGCTGTTGTTGCTGAAAGGCTAGCAGAAGTACCCGCTGATGTTATTTTGGGCCCTGATAATCACCTCTATATTGCCAGCTTTACACTAAACAGTGTGCTGCGCTATGATGGCGAAACCGGTGATTATCTTGACACCTTTGTGCGTAACATCAATGCCCCAACCGGACTGGATTTTGGTCCAGATGGCAACTTGTACATAAGCAGCTTCTGGGATCGACAGATATTCAACTATGACGGGGCAACGGGTGACCTTATCGGTACATTTGTAGCTGATACAACCGCCGGATCTGGTTTTATACTTGATATCGTTTTTGGGCCGGATGGACACTTGTATGCAGGAAAACGAAACGAACATCCGTCCGTGGTGCGTTATGATGGTGCAACAGGCGAGTTGATAGATACCTTTGCTGTTGCGGAGAATAATAACTTCAGGCTTCCCGATCATCTGGTATTTGGCCCAGACGGCAACCTCTACATAAGCGATACACATGTCTTGCGTTTTGATGGGGCTACGGGCGCTTTGATAGATACGTTCATCCCGAGTCTTCGCGGCGGAATTCTTCGTCCCGGTAAACCATTTTTTAGCACTGACAATTCAATCGTAATAAGCAGTCAGGGGAGCGGAGAAGTTTTGCGGTTTGATGCGGAGAGGGGTGTTTTTATGGAGGTGTTTGCCGCGGCTTCCAATGCAGGGATAACAGCACCCGGTCCGATAATACAAGGGATCACAGGGAATCTACTTATTCTGGATACCGGTAACGCCAAGGTCTCGGAGCATAACCTAACTTCTGGTGCATTCGAGGGATACTTTATTGATTCAGGCTCGGGTGGCCTCGACTTTCCTACGAGGTTATTGTTTGGCCCTGATAGCCTGTTGTATGTGGCTACCGGGCAAAAGGGCGTTTATCGATATGCATCGGATACAGGCCGTTTTGTTGACAGACTCATCACCCCCAACCAGGCTGGATTGACAGCTATTGGAGATATGGCATTGGGGCCGGATGGGTTTTTATATTTTGCGCATGAGTCGGAGGACGAAGTCTTACGTTTTGATGCCAGAAGTGGCGCATTTGTAGATATTTTTATACCGTTTCAAACGGGTGGACTGAAGACGCCGAGGACGCTTTTTTTGGGGGGTGATGGCTTGCTGTACGTGTTGAGCAGTGGGTCGAGCGAGGTCCTGCGGTTTGACCAGGATTCTGGTGCGTTTGTTGATGTGTTTACATCGCTCGATAAGGGAGAACTGCGGGAGCCAAGCGATATGCTCTTTAGCCCGGATGGTTTTCTGTACGTGAGTAGTTCGATGGGCATGGAAGGAGGAATCTGGCGTTTTGATGCGCAAACGGGAAACTTTGTTGATCGCTTTGCAGAGCTACCAAACAGCGATTCATCTAGTCGGTTTGGGGAAAGGCGACTCCTGCTATTGGGCCCCTACGGGGATATTTACGCCGCAAGATCTGGTGGTAGCGAAGTTTACCGTATTAACAAGTCTACCGGAGCAGGGAGTGTTTTTGTCCCTTCACAATCAGGTAGGCTGCGTTGGCCTTTAGGGATGGTATTCGACGCAACGGGCAATTTGTATGTCAGTAGTGCGTTGAGAGACCAGGTGTTACGTTTTGCACCGCCGTTACCTGTGCGGGTCGGGGTCGAAGATGGGCGATCTGCACCGTATCCCGTCTTGGAACACCAGATCTTTCCGAACCCAGCGGTGGCTGTGGCCACGATAGCTTATAGCTTGCCGCACACAACCAACCTGACAATCACCCTGTTTGATATCCAGGGCCGGCAACTGCAACGCTTGCAAGATGGCGTAAAAGCAGCCGGCGATCATACGCTTGCTGTCAATTTGCGCACCTATCCTGCCGGGCTCTACTTTTACCACCTGCAGACACCGGACATTGAGCAAATCGGCCGCTTCGTCATTGTGCGTTAAGGGATACGGTTGTTAATTCTGGCACGTAAGCTGAAACTTTGCGATGTTGCGAGTTATAGACTACCCAAGCATTCTGCAAATCCGGTTACTGGATGTACAACTCCCTTCGTAAACTGTTTACGCTGCTAAAACAAACAGGCCAGGCATTTTGGGCCCAACGCGGCTTGCAAAAATCTGCTGCATTTGCTTACTACACAGTGTTTGCGTTACCCGGATTGCTCTTGATCACCCTTTCTGTGGCCAGTGTTGCTTTTGATGCCGAGCACGTGCAACGGCAGGTTTTGGAAACACTCGGGACTTACCTGGGCACAGACACCGCCGGCACCATTGAAGCCATGATTGCGCATGTACGGTCGCAGGCTACGGACCTCACAGTAGCTACTACAGGCGGTGTCCTGGCGCTCTTGTTTGGCGCAACCGGTGCTTTCTCCCAGTTGCAGGTTGCATTAAACGAAGTGTGGGGCATAGACCAGCTTTCGACGAGAGGCGGATTCAAACGTTTTCTGAAAAAACGGCTGCTTTCTTTTTTCGTCGTACTGGGGATGGGATTTTTGTTGATGCTTTCGCTGGTGTCTCGCGCACTGGTGGCCTTCATCGACCGACAAATGAATCAGGTGATGGCTGAATCGATTGTTACCACCATGATGACCGGTGCATTATTTCTCCTCTTCTTTCTGATAACCACCCTGCTCATCGCTATTCTGTTCAAAGCGCTGCCAGACCTGGATGTGTCATGGGGCAATGTCATTGCCGGAGCGCTGGTAACAGCTATTGGCTTTACGATAGGCAAAGAACTGATGAGTTACTTCATCAGCAACAGCAATTTTGGCTCTGCATTTGGCGCCGCCAGTTCCCTGGCAGTGATCCTGGTATGGATCTATTTCTCAGGAGCCGTCCTGTTTTTTGGTGCTGCGTTTTCGCGGGAATGGTCGCAAAAGGATTAACTGTCTGCCGTTGCATGAGCGTGGCAGGCTGTCGAGATGGATCGCGTGCGTTTGGTTGTTAGGAAACGGTATCAAGCGTCGTGAAACTCTCAAAGTCTTCATTACTCCCTCACATCAGAATGGAACTGGAATAGCTATTCTATATATTAGGTCAAAAATACGACCTTTAGCGAATGTACTTGCTTATCGGTTATTCGATAAGCTGTCGAATAACGATACAAGTTCAAAAGCTAGTGTACATTCAGTTTACCACCTTTTAATTATCAACGCTGGTATATAGATATGCGATATTCTTTCTTACTTCTCCTGGCCTTTTTCATGCTGTCCGCATGCGTAAGTGATCAGTCGACCCCCGCTGAATCCTCCGAAGCTGCCGAGGCGGAAAAAGTTGAAGAAGCTACCGAGGCTTCGGGTGATGGTGAAATTGTGATTCAGCCTATAGATAACCAAATGCAGTATGCTAATGAAGCATTTACGGTCAAAGCAGGAGCCACGGTTACACTGGTAATGGACAACATCGCAACGATGGAAGCCATGCAGCACAATGTTGTAATTTTGAGCCCGGACGCTGATTTGAATGCGATAGGCATCGCTGCTATTCAGGCTGGCCCCGACAACGAATATGTTCCGGATGACCCTGCCGTTCTGTTCTACACGCCGCTGGCTGCTGCTGGTGATCGTGTAGTTGTAGAATTTACAGCACCTGAGCCAGGAGAATACCCCTTCATTTGCACGTTTCCCGGGCATTACAGTTTAATGAAAGGTGTGATGACAGTTGTGGCGTAATCTTGAATCAAGTAGCATATTTGAGAAAGCACTCTTGATACGTTAAGAGTGCTTTCTCTATTTTTGACCCTGTCTGTTCTGAGTATCTGACGCAACCGTGATATCATGCGCCGTTTGATCGAAAAAGTATCAACCATCAATCCCGTTCGCCTGTTTCTAGAACTGATAATCGTTTTCCTGGGCGTTTATCTCGCGTTTCTTTTTACAAGTTACAAAGAACAACAGCGGACCGACGCAGAAATCGAGCGAATAGCCGCACTTATGCAAGTTGGGCTTGATCGTTATGAGCAGTTATTTGAAGGCTTTGCCCAGCGGCACGCCATAGGAAATGAAGAATTCAGACTGCAGTTGGAAAACAATGAAATCCCTGTGTTCTATGAGACATATTTCGCTTCGCCGCAATATCCGGTAGATGTCATAAATTTTGTACTTACGCGCGAAGGATACGACGTTTTCTCACTGGATTTCTATGTTCCGTTAACATCATTTGCACACGCAATTCAGCGGATCATGTATGTGGAAGAGAAATTGGTTCAACTAGGGGAGCGATACCGGCGATTGCCGCCTTCAGGTGCAGTCACGTACCAGAGGGTATACAACGAGCAATACATTCTTGCGCAGCAATACTACCGGTACCTGGAAATGCGCAAAAACATGTCGGCTGATCTGGCAAACCAGGCGCGCCAGCTGAAGGCGCAAATTGCCGATTTTAAATAGAAACGCTACTGGTTCATTGTAAAATAAAAAAGGCCACAGAGCTATTCCTCCGTGGCCTTTTTGTCTGTATGGATGTCTAACTTACTTAAGTAATGTCATCCGTTTGGTGACGCTGTAGCTGGCTGTCTCCATCACGTAAAGGTAGACGCCGGCGCTAAGCTCTGTTGCGTCAAACGATACGGTGTGGTATCCCGCATCCCTGGTTTCATTGACAAGCGTTGCCATTTCCTGGCCCAGCGAGTTGAATACCTTGATCGATACGTGCGCCGCTTCCGGTACACCAAACTCGATCACCGTGGTCGGATTGAACGGGTTCGGGTAGTTTTGATTGATGCTGAACTCTGTTGGTACACCGCTGGTCTGAAACGCATCCCGGCGGTCTGCATTGATGTCAGACGGGGCCGCACCACCGCTACAGTCGTAATCCGGATCGGTGTTCTGTGCCGGATCGTAGGTAAGGCTGGCATGCGAAACGTTGTCTGCGCAGATACCCAGATCAAACGGGCGGGTTGTAAAGCTGTTGGATTCCAAAACAGCAATGCCATTGCCGTCCGTTACGCCCGTATCAAATCCTGAGAGATCACCTTCGAAGGTACCGTCAATTGTAACGGTAGCAACCGGACTTCCGGTGTCATCGTGGATCAGGAACGTTGCTTCAACAAACCGCTCGCTGCCGCTTCTGGTGATCTCCGTCGTAATGCTCTCGATGTGCATTGTGCCGCCACCCGTGCCATCACTAATGGTTACGGTTTGGCTCGTGGTGTTGGTTGCACCCATATCGTCGGTTACGGTCAGGCTAACCGTGTAGCTGCCGGCATCTGCGTAGGTATGCGACGGGTTCTGGGCGGTAGACGAATTCCCATCGCCAAACGTCCAGTTCCACGACACAATTGAACCATCGCTATCTGTACTTGCATCGGTAAACGTGGTTGTAAACAGGGTAGTGGAGAAGCTGAAGCTTGCTGTAGGCGCGATGTTGCCGCCAGACTCACAGGCAAAATCCGGGTTGGTATTCGCCAGCGGATCGTACGTGAGCGATGCGTGGGTAATGTTGTCCACACAAATGCCCAGATCAAACGGGCGGTTCGAGAAATCATCTGACGTCAGCACAGCTTCACCGCTGCTGTTGGTTACGCCAGAATCAGTACCAGAAAGGTCGCCACTGAATGTACCTGTCACTGTAGCTGCATCAACACGGTTGCCGTTATCATCTTCTACTACAACGGTAGCTTCTACCGTACCACCGCCACCGCCACGGATGGTGGCTGTTGTGATGGCAGTAATATGCATGGTGCCACTGCTGGTGCCATCGTTAACCGTTACTGCAAGCGTCTGTGAATCGGAAGCACCCATGTCGTCGGTAACCGTCAGCATAACCGAGTATGTGCCGTTGCTGGCAAAGGTGTGGCTTGGATTTTGAGCGGAGGATGCGTTGCCGTCTCCAAAGTCCCAACTCCAGGATACCACGCTGCCGTCGCTGTCGGAACTGGCATCAGTAAAGTCACAAGAAAGAAGCGTACAGCTGTTGGTGAAGTTGGCCATCGGTGCGCTGTTGCCACCACCATCGAGGTTGGGTTTTACAATAAACAAGCCGTCTTCGATGCTGCTTACTACAACGTTGCCACTTGCAAAGTACGGGTAATTACTCCACGCACCGTTGAATGAAGCATTGTTGTTGCTCGGGTACGTGTCAAAAAAACCAACTTGAACAGGAGTTTCAGGGTCGGTGATATCGAGGATGCGCAAGCCGGCAGTATAGTTGGATTCGAATACAAGATCTCCCAGCACATACAGGTTATGGTCGATTGCCGTCGTTGGCCCAAAGTAGTCGCTGGTGAGGAAGGGATCATCGAGGTCTTCGAGGTCCCAGATAATGGTGCGCGTATTGCTGCCTCCTTCGTCCAGTTCATCATTCTGGTAGAAGTACCGCTGGTCTTCAGAGAACCAACCCTGATGGACGTAAGCGCTGTTTGGATAGCCTTCGCGGGAAAGCTGAACAGGGTTGCTTTTGCTGGTTACATCAACAATCGTGATGGTGTCTTCGTTTGAGTTGACACAAATTTCTTTGCCATTGTGCTCTGCGTCAGGGCCAGTGTACATCACGCACTGGGCGTCATGTGTGTAGCCATCGCTGGAGAAGCAGCCGGCATCAATCGGACTGGTTGGGTTGTTGATGTCAACCATGTGCAGGCCGGCCGCGCACGTGTTGCTGCCCACGCTGTAGGCAAATCCGGAGCCCTCGTTGATTACGAGGTTGTGCGCGCTGCCAAATGCATCATAGTGTGCGGTATTTGAAAAAGTTGCCGGCGGATTTGTTACGTTACGCAGTTCTGTTAAATCAAAGATCTGCATGCCATGCCCAGACGCCTCACTGACGATGAAGGCGTGGTCGTTGAACACTTTGATGTCGCGCCATGTGGAAGAAAACGTATGCGTTGCAAGGCTGCCTAGATAGACAGGCTGCGTTGGGTCGCTGATGTCTACAAAGGCGGTACCCGTTGTCAGGCCTACCAGGGCGTATTCTTTGCCCGTAGTCATGTCGGTCCAGCCCCAAATGTCATTGGCTTCGGTTGTACCAGCGCCACCCATTTCGGTGATGCTCATGAATGCCTGCAGGTCAACCGCCTCACATTCGTAACCGTCAGCCATGCCGTTGATGCAAGCTGCATCCTGGGCAAAGGCAGGGGTAGATAAAAGGATACCAAACGCTAAAAGCGCTAAAACGCGGAAGTACATATCTTACTTTGGTCTTAAGAATGGAAAGGTGCACATACAGCCCATACGCCTTGGCTGTACATTGCGGGGAATGCGTTTCACATCAAAAAGGCAGCGGGGTCAATCGGCTTGCTGGATGGCATGCAGAGGGGAAGATGCGCAAACAGAACAGCCGGCTATGTATTGCCTATGCGAAGTTCGAGAAGGCTTGATAATAGAGAAAACAAAGCCCATCGGCAATCGCTTTTGGCAAATATATTTTTGTGGGTGGAGATTGGGGTGAGGAGAGAGGAAGTTGGCGGTTCTTTTCCTGCTCGAACCATTACAATGATGCCAAAAATCGGTGGATGAAATGTACAGACACCGAGCCCTCGCCTACTGCTGATGCGACACGTTTTACGGAGCCGCTTCTGATATCACCTGCTGCAAAAATGCCGGGTACATTGGTTTCTAGTAGATAGGGATCTCTTTCGAGTGGCCAGTTCTGCAATTGAGTTTCTTTATCGAGTTCGCTGCCGGTGATCACAAATCCGCGTGCGTCGGAGGCCACGATGTCTCCGAGCCAGTCTGTTCGTGGTACCGCGCCAATGAAAACAAAGAGGAAGTTGGCTGGCACTTCGTTTGTTGTATTCGTCTGGCTATTGGTTAACACCAATTGTTCAAGCCGGTCTTTTCCTTTACAGTGTGTTACAGAAGTATGGGTTAAAACTTCAATATTTTCTCTTTCCTCGATCCGGCTGACGAGATAGTGGCTCATTTTGCTTGCCAGGCTTTCGCCACGAACGAGCATCGTTACTTTCCGGGCATACTCACAAAAGAACATGGCTGCCTGGCCGGCTGAATTACCAGCGCCGATGATGTACACTTCTTCGTTGCGGCAATTCAGGGCTTCTGTCATTGCAGCGCCGTAGTATATCCCGCGGCTTGTGAGTGTGTCTGCACCATCTGCAGGTAGTTTTCGCCAACTCACACCCATGGTTAACATGAGGGCGTGGCAGTTGAGCGTGCTACCGTCTTTCAAGGTCAACTGTTTGTAGGGGCCGTCCACTGCCAATCCGGAAACCGACTGGGGGGTGAGGATCTCTACACCAAAACGCTGTGCCTGGGCTGTTGCACGCCGTGCCAGGTCGGCACCAGACAAGCCTACCGGAAAGCCGAGGTAGTTTTCAATACGGCTGGACGTGCCGGCTTGTCCACCCGTTGCTGATTCTTCGATGAGCACAGTGCGCAAGCCTTCGGAAGCACCGTAGACTGCAGCTGCAAGGCCGGCTGGCCCGCCACCAACAATCGCGAGATCATAGAACGCCTGATCGGCCTGTACACGCAATCCGAGTTTTTCAGCAACCACAGTTGCAGATGGACTCACCAACTGCTCGCCATCTGGCAAAACCACAATCGGCAGCGAAGGCGCGCCATCACCTGAAGCCAGCTCGGTGGCAAGGGCGCGGGCTTCTGCACTTTTTTCGATATCGGTAAAGGTGTATGGAATCTGGTTGCGTGCCAGGAAGTCTTTGACCTCATGCGATGCAGCAGACCACCGGTCGCCAATTACCCTGATGCCGCCAAATCCCGGTCGATACAACAACTGCCAATCTGCAAGCAAATCGTCGATGATCGGATAGAGGCGCTGCTCAGGTGGATCCCACGGTTTCATCAAGTAGTAATCGACCTTCGATTCGTTGATTGCAGAAATGGCTGCATCCGTATCCGCATAAGCGGTTAACAGGGCGCGTTTCGTATCCGGGTATAGCTCCATGGATTCGCCGAGCATGGCAACCCCATCCATTTGCGGCATCCGCTGGTCCGATACGATGAGTGCTACGGGTTCATCGCGCTCTTTAAGGGTTTTCAGGGCCTCGAGGGCTTCCGTCCCTGATGGTGCGCGTAGTACACGGTAAGTATCTCCGTAGCGCCGGCGCAAGTCTTGGGAAACAGCACGCAGCACTGCGGGATCATCATCTACAGCAAGGATCGCGGGTTTGGTTTTTTTGCTCAAAGCTTCAGTATGATTATCTGTTTAGCTTACCGGGAGGCGCACCTGGAAGCAGGTTTCACCGGGTTCGGAGATAAATGAAAGGGCACCGCCATGGCGTGCCGTTACGATTCGGTAAGAAATATCGAGCCCGAGTCCGGTACCTTCACCGGTATCTTTGGTGGTGAAAAAGGGCTCGAATATACGGTCTTTGATTGTATCAGGTATGCCGGCGCCATTATCTACAACTTCAATTTCAATACTCTTGAGTGTTGGCTGGTAGCGGCTTCTGATGGTAATGCGGCCATTGCTTTCAGGCACTGCGGCAATTGCGTTATCAAGCAGGTTGGTCCACACCTGATTTAATTCGCCGCCATACGCCTCAACAACCGGAATGTCGCCATATTCCTTGACTACATCGATGGCTTTGCCCCTCAGTTTATGGTTGAGGATGGTGAGCGTGTTGTTAATGCCTTCATGGATATCTGTTTCACTTTTCTCATTGGCCTTGTCCATGTAAGAATAAGACTTCATCGCCTGAACAAGTTCGGAGATGCGCGTCGTGCTCAAGGCAAGCTCACTGCTGAGCATGCGCATCTCGCAGCTCTGCGTCAACCAACTCAAAAAACTGCTCACCTGGTCTTCGTGCAAAGCTTCTGAAAACGAGACAAGAAAGTCGCGGGTGAACCCCATGCTTACCAGCATGGCTGCGGCATCCCACGAAGCCGGCAAGTCATGCTCATCAAGGAAGTCTGCAAGGTCATCTTCCAATTCGCTTGCTGTCAGGGCATCGTGGCTGGGAGATTCCCCCTCAATGACATCGATTACGGGCTGAAAAGGATGGCCTGTGCCCGCGCTGTCTTTGAACATAATGGGCTGTAGCATGCCCGAGGAGAGGGCATTGAACATTTTTAGCGTCTCCACCATCTGTTGGGCAGCGCGCTTTGCAGCTGAAGCAGGGTTGTTGAGCTCATGGGCAAGTCCGGCTGCCATGGTGCCCAGGGCAGCAAGCTTTTCCTGCTGGACCTGCACGTGTGCATTGGCCCGCGTGCGGTCGAGCATGATGTGGGCAAACCGGCTTTCCAGCGGCGGAATGGCTTCTAGCATGGCCTCAAAATGCCGCTTGTGTAGCCGGGCCAAGCGTGTTGGCATGGTCGCTGCAGATGCCGCGCGAAAGATGGTCATGCGGGAGTGGGGAAGCATGCCGCTTACCTGGCCGGCTTCCGTCATGAATACGGCCAGTGTGCCATTTTCCTGCCGTGCTTCAAAGCGAATCTGCCCTTCAAAAATCACATACATCCATTCCGCCGGGTCTCCTGATTTGGTGAGGGGGTCACCCGTATCCAGCGATAGCGGCTCCATGTGTTCTTGAAGCCACGCGAGTGCTGTAGCATCCAGGTCTTCAAATACTTGAATGGACTGCAAATCAGCAGGCGTAATCATAGCGATTTAGGGAGTAATGCCAGTTAAGAGGAGACACTGAAAATTGGCAAAAGAAGGCATAAATGTGTTACCCTTCTCGGCAAGCGTGCCGGCTGATTGCCCTTTGCTTGCCACTGGGCAAAACGCTCAAGATACGATCCTGATCGTTCTATATGGAATTTTCCATGCGCCCACTTGCAACTTTGCAAAATAATCGGGATCCAATGTACAAACCCAACCCCACTAATTCACGGCGCTTCCTGTTATGTTTTACCTCGCTGCCGCTATTCCCCCCTTTTTTGCTGAAGTTGCCATTTTATTGGTGCTAGCTGCGCTGATTGCGTACGTCGGCTACCGCCTCAAACTGGTGCCCATCGTGGGCTTTTTGTTAACCGGTGTTGTGATTGGTCCAAATGCTTTGGGCCTCGTTGCCAACCAGGAGTTGGTAGACGCTACAGCGCAGATTGGCGTAATTCTGCTCCTCTTTACCATTGGTATTGAGTTTAGCCTGGAAAAACTGGTGCGTATCAAGCGGCTTGTTTTTGGCGGCGGACTGCTGCAGGTGCTGCTCACCACAGGGCTTACCTTGCTCATCCTGATGTCCTTCGGCGTTTCCTGGCAAGCCAGCCTGTTCACCGGTTTCCTTGTAGCGCTGTCGTCAACAGCCATTGTACTCAAGCTGCTTGGCAGCAAAGGTGAAACCAACACGGAGCCCGGACAAGCTTCGCTGGGTATTCTGATTTTTCAAGATTTGTCGATCATTGTAATGGTACTGCTGGTGCCGATGCTGGCCGGCGAAGTGAGTGATTCTTCAGACATCTTTCTGGCCCTTGGCAAAGCCACGCTCATTATTGTTGTCTCTTTGTTTGGCGCCCGACGCGTGATGCCCATTGTGCTGGAGCGCGTGGCGAAAACCTGCTCACAGGAGCTGTTTCTGTTGGCGTTGATTGCAATTTGTTTTGGGATGGCCTTGCTCGCGAGTCTGGCAGGTGTGAGCCTGGAGCTTGGCGCTTTTCTGGCCGGCCTCATTGTGTCCGAAAGCCGGTTCTCCGAGCATGCATTTGGTGAGATCCTTCCGCTACAAATCCTCTTCTCCGCAACGTTCTTTGTCTCTGTTGGCATGTTGCTCGACCCGGCGTTTCTCTTTACCAATTTACCGCTGGTGTTGGGCGTTGTTGTGCTGGTTCTCTTGCTTAAGTTTCTCACAACCGCGTTCAGCTTAAGGGTGCTCGGCTACAGCCTTTCAACTGCTGTTACAACCGGGTTTTTCCTTGCACAGGTAGGGGAGTTCTCGTTTGTGCTCGAGCGTGCCGGCAGGGAGTTAGACCTGTATCCAGCCGGCATGGAAACGACTGGCTCAAAAACCTTTATCGCGGCAACGGTTGTATTGATGGTGCTTACGCCGCTCCTGTCTCAACTCGGACAGAAACTGGTTGCACGTCTACAACCTGCAGGTAGTAGCGAAGAGCCCTCTGAAATGGAAAGCCAGGGAACGGAGGAAGAAACACAGGGATCTGAAGAGCACTTTACGCTGCAAAACCATGTGGTGTTGGCCGGCTATGGTGCTACGTCGCGGGCATTTTCCAGCCTGCTCAAAGCGGCTGATATTCCACAGATAGTTGTTACGCTAAGCCCTACACGGGCGCAGCAGGCAGAAGCGCAAGGGATTCCCGTGTTTCGCGGAGACCCCACGCGGCAGAACGCACTGCTGCATGCACGGGTCAGTTACGCTAAAATGCTGTTTGTTGCAGATGATGACCCCGAGTTGGCCCATAAGGTTGCCCGTGTGGTCCGTACGATTAATCCAACGGTAAAGATTATCGCCCGCTCTCGCACGTATGCGCCGGCTGACGAATTGCACCACGCCGGCACTGACTTGTTGCTGGCAGATGAACACGAGGTGGTTGTCCAGTTATTTGCTGAAATGCTGCGCGACTACCACGTTGAGCCGGCTGAAATGGAGCAGTGCCTGGGGTCCGTTAAACACGACGGCTACCTGAGTTTGCGAGACAAAGAAAGTAGCAAGAAACTCGCACCGATTGGCGCGATGTTGCGCGGCGCATTGGATACGCGAACGGTAACCCTGCGCGAGAATGCACCGATTGTCGGCAAAACCCTGGAAGATGTACACTTCTCAGGCAAAGGCCTCGATGTAAAGGCCATCAAGCGTGGTGATATGATCGTGAACCGCCCAGACAACGAACTCACCCTACGCCTGGGTGACCAGCTTACACTCATGGGAGAGGCACGCGACTTTGCCGCCTGCGCCCTGTTGTTCTCCGGGCACAATCCGCCGCAGGACAACGGTAGCGTTGTTTCACCGGGTAGCTTTTCAGAGAATGACATACATCTTTACGGCGCAGATTGGTGTTTGCTCACCGGTGGTTTTCAGGTATACTTCCGCCGGCACGGCTATCCTTACACATTCCACAACATCGAGCAAGACGAAAGCGCAAAAGAAGCAGTCATCGCCATGAACAACGGCAAACTCAAGTTTCCGATGGTTGTAGTGGGGGATGTGGTTATGAAAAACCCACCCATCGATGAACTCGTGCGCGTGCTGAAAGAGAAGCAGGTTGTCGCTTCTGTTCAAAGTTGAGCTATGCTGATGTGCCTAATACACGCTCCAACAACGCGTAGTGAAGTACATTAAATGTTTTAGCAGAAAATCCGGCTTTGCAAGAGACCCTGCTGAAAACAGGCACATATGCTTGCATGAATGCACTTGAACGAACTTGTTATGTAATTGAATGGCTATATAAAAGGTCAGGTAGTAGCTTTTTTCAATGCATTTATTCACCAGCCTTTTTCTCAGCATGTCTGCATACCGATTGAGATCCTTTTGCTTGCTCTTTTTTTTCATAGCGCTTTCAGGATGTGAGCGCTCGACAGCCCAGAATACTGGGGACATCCCTGGTGTTTCCACGGAACGTGCTGCCGAATTGGACCGCAAATTCCCTGAAATCATGGCAAAGCATGGCGTTAATACAACCGGGGTAGGGGTAATTAAGAACGGTGAATTGGTTTGGGCCGGGTACTATGGAGAGCAAGCAGCAGGTGTACCGGCTTCCCATGAAACGCTTTTTAACGTAGCCTCCATCACCAAGACGATCACTGCTGAAGCCCTTTTGCATTTGGTCGATGACGGGAAGTTGGATTTGGATGAATCGATGGCGCCCCATTGGGTTGATCCAGATCTTGTTGACGATCCGAAGCACAAATTGCTAACGCCAAGGATGACCCTCAACCATTCTTCCGGTTTTTTGAATTGGAGGAATATTAGCGCTGACAGAAAATTGAAGTTTGTCAACGACCCGGGCACGATGTTCGGATATTCCGGCGAAGGATTTGAGTATGTGATGCGGTACGCGCAAAGGAAACTAGGGGTACATCCAGAAGAGCTCGTCAAGCAATATGTATTCGACCCTGTCGGCATGGATGGAGTGTCTTACAGCGTACGCCAGGCAAACTTCGATCGCATTGCCCAGCCTAAAGATGAAAATGGCCGTGCATATGATCCGTATTGCCGTCCCGGAGGATTTTGCGGGCAAGAAGGCCGATATTTTGCGTCTGATGATATGGTCATCAGTGTTGAAAGCTATGCCAGGTTTTTGATTTCAGTGATGAATGAGGAGGGGTTGAGCAAAGCGCTCATCGCTGACCGGAATCGCGTTCAAATTACCAAGCCGGCAGACCAGGCAATGGTTGACTGCGAAATGGATAAAGATCAGGTGTGTCCTGTGGCGCAGGGGTATGGCTTAGGCTGGGAAGTGCTCGACTATGGAGATACCAAAGTGTTAAGCCATAGCGGCAGCGATTGGTCAGAGTTGACCCTGGGCTACTTTTATACTGAATCTAAAGACGGCTTGATCATCTTCTTCAATGCGCCCAACGCGTTGGCGGTAGGTGCAATGTACGATACCCTTGTACTTATGGACCCCGACTCGCCCATGATCGGGGGATACGGCCGGTGGATCGAATGGCTTGAGTCTCAGCAGTAGTGCCAGTGATTGCCAGACATTCCTGCCTATCTAAGCTGTAAGTTGGTGTTGAGATGGGCAGCAACGATAATGGTTACTTCACCAGCAACATGCGCCCGGTACGCGATGTGCCGTTTGCCTGCGTTACGCGGTAGAAATAAACACCACCTGGTACGTCGCCTGGCGTCCAATTTTGCTGATGTGAACCTGCCGGCAACACGCCATCCAGCAACACTTTTACTTCTTGCCCGAGGACATTGAACACAGCTACGTGGGTTTGCCCGGCAACTGCTGTGGTAAACGAAATGGATGTCGAGGCGGCAAAGGGATTGGGATAGTTTTGTGCGAGGATCAGCTGATCCGGTGTTTCGCCGGCCATTTCATTGCTTACGCCCACGTTGCCCAGTACCACGCTGATACGTAGCCCTGTATTGAGTTGGCCGCCGGCTTCAGAGAGGCTGAAACTGTTTGTCGCGGTCATATCCACGGGGCCAAACTGGGTGCCGGTCACATCGTCTGTTATTTCAAAGGATCCAAGCGTGGCAAGTGGGGCAGAGTCCCAGGATAGCGTGATGTCACTACCTGGGTCTGCCTGAAAACCAATTGAAAACTGTAACTCGGTTTCAGAAATACTTCGCAGGTCGGTCTGGTAGTTTTCGTTGTTTATCGCTGACCAGGCATTGATGGCCGCCGACGGCGGAGACGGCGGAGCTAGCACGTCCAGGTCAACATCAAAGTCATCTGTTGCATTCGGATGGGTACCGATGGTTAGCACGGTTGACTGAGATCCTGCTGTAAAGGTAACCGGCAACGTAAATTCCTGCGCCTGTGTATGCAGCGGCAGGCAAAAGCAGAGTACAAGAAAGAGCGTGATGAAGTGCTTCATGGCTTATTAGGGGTTTCAGAACGATAGAAGCAAACTGGGGTTTGAACGCCTTGTGTGCGGGTTGGCGTGTGGTATCAGACTGTTATGGCTTGTCGTACCATTTTCCCACCTTTGATGAAAACATGCCGGCTAATCAGGGGATTTGATCGAGCAGGATGTGCGCTTCAGCAGCTGGCACCCCGAGATTCGAACCTTCAAAATCTGGTAGGATAGCGGCATTGACAGCGTAGACTTTGCCGTCAAGCCCGAGTACTGGTATTCTCTCTAGTCTACTGGGATCCACTGGGTGCCGTTTTTGAATGCGCTTTGAAGGACTTTGCACATTTCTTGGGTCTTGGAGTCTACTGGGTTCCACTAAACGCCCCTGACACTTTCCCCGACACCGATTATTTTCTCTTCAACGATTTGTTCAGTGGCGAGCAGCTTGCTTGTAAGCTAATCTAGCTGGTTAAGTTTTTAAACTAATAGGGCTTCATGAGTAGAACTAAGATCATTCAAATATCATCTTACATGTAACTATATCATTCACTATATTCGAAATAATTCGATTATCCATTGTCATTCCACTAGTCGAAATCATGTTAAATAATTATCGGCTGATTACTTTCATTCTTTTGTGCTTGCTTCTTGCTGTAGGAGTTGCCTTAGAGTGGGAAGTAATTTGGTCTAGTAAATTATTATCAGAACGAAATGATGTTAAAAGCACTTTAGATTTCACAAATGATGCGTTAACTCTCCCAACTCGAAGTACGAACGACAACTATCACATCAATACATTTCAAGGCGTTGTGAGCGAGATAGATGGGTTGCGCTACTACAATCACAAATGGTGGTTTGACAGCGAAGATGGCACAGCAGACCTTGCAAAATATGGTGGCTTTTTCAATTCCACTCCCACTCAATTGCACTTAGAAATTGATGATGAAGGAAGTGGTCTCCCTGACATAATCGCAAACATTAGTCAGCCTCAAGTACTGACAAGTGAACATATTGCCAGTCTTGCATTAGGAAATCAAAGAGAAAGAATTCCTATTTCCAATCACCTCAGAAGACGGCTTGAAGTCGAACGTCCAGTGGAGAAATATGAGTGGCAATATGAGGATGAATCTGGAACGATACAACGACAGTTTATGGAACTCTGGCTAATGACCTTTGATGTAACAATCGAAACTCAACCAGCTCGTACTAATCTCAAGCAGAAAAGAAAGTACCATGAAATACTAGGCCGAAGATTGAGCAACAAGGCTGAATATGAAGATCAAAGGCATGCTCCCTTCGATTTATTGATAAAGCTTTCGCCTAACGATAAAGCTAGGTATTATCAAGGTATTCAAACAGAGTTTGGTAACGATATCAACTCAGACGATGCAGAATTTGGAATTGCAGCCGTTGAAATACTAGATGTAGATTTTTATGGGGACAAGGAAGAAACTGAGCAAAGAATTGGAGCATTTGCTCCTAAAGGACTTGCATACGCTTTATATGAAAGTCGAGAAAGCATTCCTTTTGCCGAAAGAATCGAATCCGAAGATGGGCAAAATGAACTTCTCACATCTCCGATTGCAAACATTACTGGAGATTTTTATGAATTAATTAACCAAAGGAATGGTGGAGATGAATTTGGTCTGTTTAATGAGACCAAATATTTCCTGATTCGAGTCTCGAATATTGGTAGTTGGAGAAAAGGTAATTGGTTAACAGATGTATTCTCAAAAGGAACAAAATATGCGGATCGCATACACATTCGTTTTGCTGTCTATTTATTTGTTAAGGGGAATTGGTGGATAAAAAAGCCAACTTTGACCTCTGGTCTTCAGCCCAACGATGTGTACAGACAGGATACTGAAGGTCTTATCCCAAGAATTTGGTCAGGGGTAAAATCTCTTTTACCAAGCTTCAAAATGGGTTTTTTTGGAAGATTGATCTCTATTTTTTTTATATTTTCACTTGCAGCAATTTCATTTCCAGGTGTTAGTTCAGTATTGAGTCGAATTTTGAAAAAAATCACTAAACAAAACAACAATTCGCGACAATAAACTACCGCAAAGCAAGCTACGCTGGTCAAACTCATTCTTCAAAGTTACTGTAACCTTACAGATAGACAACAAGCGCTTTACTAGATCGAGTGGGGAAGAAAAAGAGTGACAAGGGCGCAAAAATAAATACTAGGAAAGAATCACAAAAAAGGCTATACTAAAAAAGCTATTTCCATTCAACAAGTAACTGCTTGTAAGACTTTACCAAACTTGAATAAGGAGGAATATAGACTCTTTTGCCAAATCGCTGGTCATATTTTTTTACGCTAAAATGCAAGTGAATTGTAGTTGTGGCACCGGGTAAGTAATTTGAAATTCTTCCCAATCGCTGCCCTTTACTCACAACTTGGCCTTCATTAACATATCTCATTGTCGAGTCTGGATTTAAATGTAGATAAGACACAAGCGCTTTTCCATGCTCAGGGCGCA
>JBCCIM010000105.1 GCA_039111535.1 Bacteroidota bacterium
AATGGTAATCTTGCTTTGTACGCCATTACACAGCGCAATGTGTTGTCTGGAGATCCCTATGACCTGGAAAACCTGATCGAGACAGGTGAACAGCAAAGCCGCGGCTTTGAGATTGACGTTTCGGGGTATGTCCAACCAAACTTCCAACTGCTTGCCTCTTATTCTTTCGCTGATACGGAAGTGTTGGAACACGGCGATCCTGAATTTGTGGGGCAACGTATAGGTGCTGCACCGAAACACAGTGCCAACTTCTGGGGACGGTATGACTTTACCGATGACAACCTGAAGGGACTGGGTATTGGCCTGGGGCTACAGCACAGCGGTGACAAATTCTCGTGGTACGCATACTCTGCCGATGGCCGGCTGCTGTTACCCGAGTACACCCTGTTGGATGGCGCAATTTATTACCGGCCTGTCAACTCTAACCTGCAGTTGATCCTGAAGGTGAACAACATCACTGACAAGAACTATTGGGCCGGCGCGCTCAATCAGTTCAGGTTGGCGCCGGGCGCACCCAGACATGTATTGCTAACCGTCACCTATAAATTCTAAAGCACGCGTTAAGAAGTACAACCATAGCCCGCCAGATTGTGCAGCGCGATGGTTGTACTTCCCATGTGTGTGGTCCACGTTGGTGTAGTGTTATTGTACCACCGCTGGATTGATTGCCGAAAAGGTACGGGTAAATTAAATAGCTAAATGAAAAAAACAGTACTCACAGCAGAGGGGCTTTGTGTAGACCGCGGTGGTCGCCAGGTGCTCAAAGACGTCAGCTTCAGTGTTGACAAGGGCGAAGTATTCGCCCTGCTAGGTGGCAATGGTGCCGGCAAGTCGACAACCTTGTTAACGTTTCTTGGCTTCATCAAGCCTGTTCAGGGCACCGTGCGCATCAATGGCCTGGATGTGCATGAAAACAAAGCCACCATCCGCGTAAACACGGCTTATTTGCCCGAATCGGCCAGCCTCTATACCCATCTTTCTGCACGAGAAAACCTTGGGTATTTTCTCTCGCTTGCCGGCGTTAAGCGCGCTGCGGACGAGATCGAACACGCGTTGGATACCGTGAGCCTGGCGCCAGAGGCGAGATCGCGCCGGCTTGACTCTTACTCAAAAGGCATGCGGCAAAAGGTAGCCATTGCTTTGGCCGTGCTGCGAGAAACCCCTGTGCTGCTACTCGACGAGCCAACTTCAGGACTCGATCCGGTGGCCATCGATGAGTTCAACGCCATCCTCATGAAACTGTCAGAGGCGGGTACAACTGTATTGATGGTAACCCACGATGTGTATGGTGCCTGCCAGGTGGCGCGCCGCGTAGGATTGTTGCAGCAGGGGCAGATGGTGGGCATTTTTGAAGCGCCCGAAAATGGGCAGATTTCTGTTGAAGCGTTGCACCAATCGTTCGCTGCACATAAACCCCAAGTTGCAACCAGCCCATGAGCATACAGTCTGTTATAATCATAGCGAAAGAGGAATGGCGATACTGGGGCCGCTCGCGGTTGGGCATTATTGCCGGCCTGGCCTTGCTGTTAATTGTGGTTGCCTCAACAGTCAGTACTACTGTGCAGGTAACATCAGAGCGAACCTTGCGTGAGAATTTTCAAAGCAACGCTGAAGAAACGTTTCGTGAGCAGCCCAATCGTCATCCGCACAGGATGGTGCACTACGGACACTACGTGTTTCGTGCACCAGCGCCCCTTGCGATTATAGATCCGGGTGTGGATGTGCATACAGGCACCATCATGTTTTTGGAAGGCCACCGGCAGAACTCTGCTGTATTTTCTCCGCAATATGCTTCGGCCCAGGCGGGACCGTTTGCCCAGCTTACGCCGGCGTTTGCCTACCAGATTCTGGTGCCGCTCCTGTTGATAATCATCGGTTTTGGTACCATATCGAGGGAACGCGAAGGGAAAACGGATTATCTGCTGGTAACAAGCGCCGTTTCTCCGCTTCAACTCTGGCTTGGTAAAACATTTGCCTTGTCCAGCGTCGCCCTGGTGGCACTTGTCCCGCTTGCTGTAGCGCTGATTTTGGCCGTTATGGAAGGGGAGGGCATCGGTATCGCCGTTGTGTTTTTTGTGGGATACCTTATGTACCTGGTCTGTTGGTCGAGCCTGATCACAGCTGTATCTGCCTGGACGAGGAGTTCTTCTTTATCGCTGTCGCTCTTGCTAGCCGGCTGGGTGTTGCTTTGCGTGATCATGCCGAGGCTGGCCAGTACAACTGCAAGTGCTGCCATGCCTTTAGACGGTAAAATTTTCAAAGACCTGGAAGTGACCCGCGCTTTACGTGAAGAGGGAGACGGGCATAACGCAAACGATCCTGCGTTTCAGCAACTTCGTGCGCAGATTCTGGAGCAATACGATGTCGAGCATATCGAGGACTTGCCCGTAAACTTCCGTGGGATCGTTGCGAGCACAAGCGAGGCTACGCTGACTGATATCCTGAATGAATATGCTGATGAGCGGATGGCGCAAGAGCTTGCGCAGTCGAACCTGGTGCGTTGGATGAGTCCGTTTTCACCGGCGCTTGCGGCAAAGTCATTCTCTGTCCAATTGGCCAGCACAGATCTTAAACAGCATCACCGTTTCCTGCGCGACGCTGAAGCATTGCGCTTTGACTTTGTGCAAAAGCTCAACCAGTTGCACGTGCATGAACTGTCCTATGCCGATGATATCCGCAGAAGCGAGGGCGAGGAAGGCAACCGGCGTGCCAGGGTTAGCGCAGAAAATTGGCGGCTGTTAGCAACGTTTCCCTGGCAGCCCAATGCTACATCGGCTCGCCTGTTGGAGAGCCTGCCGCAGTTGTTGATCTTGTTTTTCTGGTGGATGGGCGCTGCGCTCTTTGGAGCCGCCGGTACACAAAGACTTTTTAGAGAGAATAATGGCTGATTTAGTCCGTGAAATACGTTTTTGCCTCAACGAGAACGTCGTGCGATGGACCCTCTTGATTGCATTTGTGCTGTCGGGCCTTTCCCTGTTAAATGGCATGCTAGCGGTTGAGCACCAGCATTCGCAATTGGAGGTGCTGAAAGCTGAAACGGAAGCCGACCAGGCTTATGTAATGCCTTCCCAGGGAGATCCGGGAAGCGCCGCGTACTACATTTTCCACCTCACCTACGACCCGCCATCGGAGTTCACATTTGTTGCGCTCGGATCGCGCTACGAATTGCCGTGGAAACACCGCATCCGAATGCTCGCGCTGGAAGGGCAAATTTATGAAAACGATCCTGGCAATCCCGAGTTGTCGTATTTGGGAAAATTGGACTTTGCCTACTTGATATCGATTGTGCTGCCACTATTGTTGATTGGCTTGCTGTTTGATTTGGATGCGCGCGAGCGGCGAGAGTCGCGGCTAGAACTGTTGTATGCAACGAGCATGAGTGGTGAGCGCGTGCTATTTTACCGAGCCTGTGCCCGTGCGTTGTTGCTTTTTGTTGCCGTCGCTGTGCCGTTTCTGATCGCGCTGTTGTACGCTAATGCACCGTTGGGTGCCGGCCTCAGTATTTTGGTGGCTGTGGTCCTCTACATGCTCTTCTGGTTAGCTGTTTGCCGCTTTGTGACGAGCAGGAAAATTGCGAGTGTTTCAGCTGCTGCCATACTCTTTGGCCTCTGGCTGCTGTTCACCACCCTTGTGCCTGTATTGGGGAAATTCAGTGTTGAGCGGATGGTTTCGGTACCCGATGGGGGCGACATCCTGCTCACACAACGGGAAACCGTAAACGATGCGTGGGACCTACCCCCTGAGGCAACGATGGATCGATTTGTAGCAGAACACCCTGAATGGGAAGGCAGAACGGCAGTTGGTGCAGAGGGCTTTGAATGGAAGTGGTATTATGCATTCCAGCAAGTGGGCGATCAGGAAGCTTCGCCATTAACAAAGGCACTATACGCAGGTATTGAAGATCGCGACCGGCAAATGGGGTTGGTGGCGCTCTTTTCCCCGCCGTTGCTCATTGAGCGTTGGCTCACACATACTGCACAAACCGATGTTACGCAGCACCTGCACTACATGGATTGCGTGCGTAATTTCCATAGCAGCCTTCGACACTTTCATTACGAGATGATGTTTGGGGACGAGGTGTTCTCGCAAGAGAAAATGAAGCAGCTGCCGCAATTCGAGGCTTGTCAATAGACCCGATAAACGCGAATGAATTTGCCGCGGAGAAGGTGCGTTATTGGATCCAAATACGTCATTTATGAAACACCCGTTGGGTCTTGGAGACCCGACGGGTGTTTTGGATTGGCATACCTTACGGTTTGTGATAGTAAGCAGTATTTCCGTGCTTAATATTTACCCGTTCAGATTTGTTGTGTGTGTTTTTACTCCCGTTTTTTGTAGTATTCTTTTTCTGTATGGTGCGTCCATCACGCGTATTTACATCACGTATCCCCGCCTCTTATGAAAGCTTTTTGCCTCTTTATTGTTGGTCTTGTTTTCCTGAGTTCTCCGAGTGTAGCCCAAGATGGTGGCGCGACGGTTTCTGACCTGGATTTTAGCACCCTCGAATTTCGAAATATCGGACCTGCATTCCCTTCTGGACGTATTGCCGACATGGCCATCCATCCAGAAAACAACAACGTCTGGTACATCGCAGTGGGTTCTGGCGGCGTATGGAAAACAACCAATTCCGGCACAACATGGGAGTCGATTTTTGAGGGGCAGGGCTCGTATTCAACAGGTGCCATCACCATCGATCCGAATAACCCCCACATCATTTGGGTTGGAACAGGAGAAAACGTAGGTGGGCGCCACGTAGCTTATGGAGACGGCATCTACAGGAGTATGGATGGCGGGAAGTCCTGGAAAAACCTGGGACTTAAAACGAGTGAGCACATCTCGAAAATTGTGGTGCATCCGGAAAACTCAGATGTTGTATGGGTCGCTTCGCAAGGTCCGCTTTGGAGCGCTGGTGGTGAGCGCGGCATTTATAAAACGGTCGACGGCGGAAAAACTTGGACGCGCACGCTGGGTGATGACGAGTGGGTTGGGGCAACGGACCTCGTGATCGACCCGCGCGACTCAGATGTGCTGTACGCTGCAACCTGGCAACGCCATCGTAATGTTGCTGCGTACATGGGTGGCGGTCCTGGTTCTGGTCTACACAAAAGTACTGATGGAGGCGAGACGTGGGTTGAGCTTACCAAAGGCATCCCCAAATCGAACCTGGGTAAAATTGGTCTCGCCATTTCGTACCACAACCCCGACCATCTGTATGCCGCCATCGAGCTAGATCGCCGAAGTGGTGGGGTGTTTATGTCGAGCGACCGCGGTGCTTCGTGGAAGAAAATGTCGGACACCGTATCGGGCGCAACGGGGCCGCATTATTATCAGGAGCTATACACGTCTCCTCATGCGGAAGGCCGGCTCTACCTCATGGACGTGCGGGTGCAGATTTCAGAGGACCACGGCAAAACGTTTCGCCGGCTCAATGAAAGCGACAAACACTCTGACAACCATGCCATTGCCTTCCGCGAAGACGACCCGAACTACATCCTGATGGGGACAGATGGCGGAATCTATGAATCGTTTGATAACGCAGCTACCTGGAAGTTTGTTGAAAACCTGGCCCTTACCCAGTATTACAAAGTAGCCGTTGATGATGCGCTACCGTTCTACAACGTGTATGGTGGCACGCAGGACAACGGTTCACACGGCGGTCCTTCTCGCACAGACAACCGCCACGGCATCCGCAATGCCGACTGGTTTAAAACCCTCGGGGCCGACGGGCACCAGTCTGCGGTTGAGCCAGGCAACCCAAACATCATCTACGCAGAAACCCAGCAAGGTGGCTTACACCGCGTTGATCGGGTGACGGGTGAGCAGGTATACATCCAGCCGCAATCGTTGGATGGCACCTTCGAGCGGTTCAACTGGGATGCGCCGATTAAAGTGAGTCCGCATGCGCCGGCTACGTTGTATTTCGCGTCCCAACACGTTTGGAAATCAACCGACCGGGGGGATAGCTGGATGCAAATCTCAGATGACCTGACGCGAAATCAGGATCGGCTGACATTGCCAATCATGGGACGTACGCAGAGTTGGGATAACGCCTGGGACCTGTTTGCGATGTCTAAATACAACACCATTACTTCACTCGATGAATCTTCTCTAGTACGAGGTTTACTGTATGCAGGTACAGATGACGGCTTGGTGCAGGTGAGCGAAGACGATGGTGCCAACTGGAGATCCATCGAAGTAGGCAGCATGCCTGGTGTGCCCGCGACTGCTTTTGTGAACCACATATATGCCGACCTGCACGACGCAAACACGGTGTACGTCGTGTTGGATAACCATAAGTACGGTGATTTGAATCCGTACGTACTGAAGAGTACAAACCGCGGACGCAACTGGACTTCGCTGGCAGACGATTTGCCAGAGCGTACCCTGATGTGGCGCATAGTCCAGGACCATGTAAATCCAGACTTGTTATTCCTGGCGCATGAATTTGGCCTCTCATTCTCCGTTGACGGGGGAGAAGCCTGGATGGCGTTTAAAGGTGGCCTTCCAACCATATCCTTCCGTGACCTCACGATCCAAAAACGCGAAAACGATCTGGTCGGCGCGTCGTTTGGCCGGAGCTTTTTTATTCTGGATGACTACTCGCCGCTTCGAGATATAAACGAATCGTTGCTCGCGCAAGATGCGCATCTTTTCCCTGTGAAAGACGCATTGCTTTATGTGCCACGCGACGTTGTGGGCAACTCGGTGGGATCCAATTATTACAAGGCGCCAAATCCGGACTACGGGGCTGTCTTTACCTACTACCTCAAGGATAGCTGGGAATCGATGAAGGCCAAGCGCAAAGCCGAAGAAAAAGAGGCCGGCGAGGATGATATTCCATTCCCTGGTTGGGATGCGTTGGAAGCGGAAAGTGAAGAGGTGGCGGACAAAATTGAGCTGGTAGTGCGCGATGCCAATGAAGCTGTTGTAAATCGCGTGAAAGGCAGCACGAAGAAAGGACTACATCGCGTCGCCTGGAATCTTCGCCATACCAACAAGGCACCGATTGAGCCAGGGGAATCGTCAAGCAACAATGGTTTTCTGGTTACCCCCGGTGTGTATACGGCTACGGTAACCCAAACGTCCAACGGCGTTATGACAGACTTAACCGATCCGGTTACCTTTAACGTTGTGCCGTTGTATGAGCCAACGCTTGATGGTGCTTCTCCAGAGGCAATCATTGCATTCCGGGAGAAAATGGATGGATTCCGTGCAGATCTCGCTGTCTTTAATAAAGATCTGGAAGATCACCAGGATCTCATCGCAGCAATGCAATCTGCGCATGCACGCGCATCGCAGCCTGATGCCGGCCTGGTAACACAGCTTCACGAGGCGCGTCAAACCTTGCTAGATATCGAGCAGGCCATGCAGGGCTATTCCGTTAAGGGAAGCGTCGGCGAGCCCAATCCGCCTTCGCCACAGTCGCGGATGTTTGTTGGATTCCGTGGCTTGAGCACTACATATGGCCCGACGCCTACGCACGAGGCGGCAGTGGACAAAGGGATTTCAGATCTTGCAACATTGCAGGCAGCGTTGAATTCGTTTGCAGAAACGGTGCCTGCGCTCCAATCCGCGCTCGCTGCAACGGGTGCGCCACCGATTGCTACCGATAACTAAACAGGTAGATCGAAGATACGTGATACCATCAGTGCAGAAGAGCGTGTCACGGGAGATCTTCAACCGTTGCAGCGTGGAGTTGGTAGGTGATGCCTCCTTCCCACGATGCCAGCTTGAAGACGCCCCGAACAGCTACCGCTTCGAATGTATACCCGTAGGCCTCCTCGGCGAATACCTCGACCATGGCAGTCAATGCGCCTGACGCATGGAAGGAACAGCCAGGAGGGTGCGGGGAAAGCAAGAAGCGCTGTTCGTCCCCCTGATCCAGTGGATAAATGAAGCCGGTAAGCAACATGTCCTGGCCTTCAAGGCTACGCAATGTGTCGGAAGGGACAGACGTGCCGGAAGTGTCTGCGGTCTGCATGAGCAGGTGCCAGGGCGTGTCCGGGGGAAGTTCGTGTTTGGGCACAGGACTCCACATCGCCAGGGTCACGGCAAAGGCAGCCATAAGAATCCAGTGCCGGGATGTCTGCTGGGTACTGCTAATCATGAGCCCAATGTGTATGAGAAGATATGAAGCGTTGATTTAGTCGGCCGGCGGCTTTGTTCGTTCACCAGAAATACCTGTACGTTGCTATACAATGTCGCAGGGCCTCCTGGTCCGGCTGGATAATATCTGAATAGCCCAGCTGCGGTTGGTGTTCCCCTGGCTGGAATCTTTGCATGCATACTGGCGCGTAGTCCTTGTGCTCACATCGCCAGTTGTCCTAAAATCCACGCGCATCCCAGGGCTGCGTAGATGCCGAGGAAGTAGCCCGAAATCCCCATCAACAAACCGACGGGAGCCATGGCGGGGTGGTAGACACTGGCTACTACAGGGGCACTGGCGGCGCCGCCTATGTTGGCAACGCTGCCCGTTGCGACAAAAAACAGGGGAGCCCGGATAAGCTTGGCAACAACCATCAGGATGATTACGTGAATCGAGATCCACAACATGCCGGCCAGCATGTAATAGGGGGCCTCCAATACCGCCGCGAGGTCAGCGCGCGCGCCGATGGAGGTTAGGAGGAGATAAAGCGCAAGGAATCCAACGCGAGAAGCACCAGCGCGCTCCAGTTTGCGCAAGGGCGTCCATGATAGCGCGAGTCCGAGGGTGACAACAAGCAGAATGGCCCATGTGGTTGGGCTAATGATGGTGGGGTCGCCGAGGGAAGGGAGGCGGTTGCCGATTGCAATGGCGACAATGGTAGCCACCATACCGAGGCCCAGGATATAGACCAGGTCGTTTAGGGTAGAGGGCCGGCGCTCGTCGTCTATCTCAGCCAGTCGTTCGTTGGCCGACTCGATGGCCGTGTTGTCAGCTTTGACCCACTTGTCGAATTTGTGCTGGATTGTACTCATGAAAATGAGAATGCCAACCCAGCCATAGCCTACCACGGTATCCACAACGATAATAGGACCGAGGATAGCATCAGAGGCACCGACGCTTTCTTTGATGGCAATCATGTTAGCCGTACCGCCAATCCAACTGCCGGAGAGGGTTGCCAGTCCTTGCCACGCGTCTTCGGGTAGGAATGCGCCAAACGCCATAAAAGCGATGGGACCGCCTATAACAATGCCCGCGGTGCCGGCAAGCATCATGATGATGGCCTTTTTACCGAGGCTCAATATGGCCGGCAAATCTACCGTGATCATCAACAAAAAGAGCGACAGCGGCAACAGGTAGCGCGACATCCACGAATAGAGCTCAGATGATTCCGGCGTAACGCCTACCGTCGTCAGCATCATCGGCACAAAATAAGCCCAAATCAGCGGCGGGACGTATTCAAAGAGCTTCTTAAACGGGCCGAGGGTACTCAACCAGAAAACCAGCGCCAGCACGCCGGCGAGCAGCGCAAATAATTGATTTGGTTCGGTGATCATGGAGACAACAATAGGTGCGTACTAAAGGTTAGGAAATCTTGGATATCGATATTTACGGCGTACTTATAGATTATAGCGACTGCATAAGCCTCGATATATCAATCCCGCTATACAGGTGATGGATCATGTCAGTATACGCATCCACAAATTGTTTATGGTCGATCAGGTCGCCAAAAATAGTATACAGCCTTAAGAAGCTCAGCGGATCTTGGGCAGTGCCCTGTGCGGCTTCGTGTAGTTGCTCGCGCATGACATCGATGATTTCAAGTGGTGCACCGTGTTGGTTTGCCTGTTTGTCACTGTAAAAACACCAGGCAGCCAGGATCAAGGTCGCGTACTTGATGCTCCCGCCTCGGTGTAAGTTTTCCCGGAGCGTTGGAATCAAAAACTTCGGCAGTTTGGCTGCGCTTTCGGAGCAGATTCGGGATACGCTGTCTTTGATATTCGGGTTGGCAAAACGCGCGGCGAGGGTGTCTTTGTACTGGTCGAGGTCGATACCTTCCACGGTATCCAGGACGGGCGTGGCTTCTTTGTCCAGAAAGCTTCGCATGAAGGTTGCAAATACGGCATCTTCCATGCAGGCGTTGATGGTGGGGTGGCCGTAAATGGCACCGGGTATGCCCACGACCGAATGACCGGCATTCAACAGCCGCAATTTCATTTTCTCATACGGCGTCACATCCGGGACAAATTGCGCCCCCACCTTTTCGTAAGGCGGCCGACCATTCGAGAATTTATCTTCGATCACCCACTGGATAAACGGCTCACAGGTAACAGGCCAGGCATCATCCAAACCAAATGAATCTCGCAGATAAGTGATGTCTTTGGCGTGGGTAACGGGTGTGATCCGGTCTACCATGGCATTGGGAAAACACACATTGTTCGCAATCCATGTTTCAAGTGCAGGGTCCAGTTTCGAAACAAAGGATAGCAGGGCTTTTTTTGCTACATCGCCGTTGTGTTCGACATTGTCACACGATAATACGGTAAACGCCGGCAGCCCTGTGTCTTTTCGCTTTTGGAGGGCAGCAGCCAGGAAACCAAAAACCGTTGTTGGGGCCTCTGGATGGTTCAGGTCATGCACTACGCCGGCATCGGTAAAGTCAAAACTGCCCTCAGCGGTCATATTGTAGCCGCCTTCCGTGATTGTGAGGGATACAATTTTAGTATCCGCGTCGGCCATTTTGTTGATGGCGCGCACTGGTTCATCCATGGCCAGGATATATTCGGTGATTGAACCAATGACCTGGTTTTCAATTTGTCCGTCGGGGTGTTGGGTGATGAGTGTATACAACCCGTCTTGCCGCTGAAGCACCTCGGCCATTTTGCGGTCTGCTTCGCGCAGCCCTATGCCGCAGATGCCCCAATCGGTGGCACCGTATTCACCCAGCAGAGCATCGGTATACCATGCCTGATGGGATCGGTGAAAGCCGCCAACGCCGATATGAACAATCCCGGTTTTAACCGCGTGACGGTCATACTGTGGTGGCTGGATATGCGTCGAAACCTGATCCAGGTTTTTCTGATTGAGGGGGAGGGTGATCATTCACGCGGGGGCGAGGTAATGACGGATTGAATAGAGACCTCAATGGGGGGGTATTTGTTTTCATTAAGTATAGTTCAAATCGACATTGTCGTAAACCCTGATACCCGTAATTTTCCCAGTTGCTTTGTTGATGTCATAAATGGACACGCCGGCCTGGGGTTTAAAGGTTGCGGATCCCCACACATCACACGTGTATTCACCGGCAAACGTACCTTTGTTGGCATCAAATACATAATTGTGGAATTTCAGCGGCACACCGCCATCCCCGAAGAAATGATCAAAATGTGCCTGGAGCCCGGATTTTGTTTTGTGATTCCAGCGCCATCCCGCCGGCTCTCTGAAATAAACATCGTCTTCGAAGGAAAGGGTTTGCATCGTTTCTTCTGTTGAACCCTTTGCAATGGCCTTGAAATACTTAACCACTTCAGCAGGTTCTGTCAGCGTAATTTCTTCCGTAAACAGCGATGCCCGGAATTCATGCCCTTCGGTGATCGGGTAGACTGAATGATACGTACGAACTGCATCAAACTTATCCCCAGCCTTGGTGAAAATAGCCACCAGGGGTAGGTCAAACGTATTGTTTAGCAGGATGTCATATTCGATAACGAGGTGCCTGCTGTCTTCGAAGGTACGGAATACTTTTACGTCTTTGACCTGCCCTTGGAGGTAGTTTTTCTGTTTGATTAAGAGCTGCAACCCCGCATCTGTACCGCCGGCTGTACCAACGGATTGAATGTCTAACGTGGCATCTGTCGTTAACTGCGACAGGATGGCGGTGTAGTTCTCGTTCAGGATCTCTTCGATAAAATGCATGGCCATTATTTTACCTGGTATCGTTTTATCATCATCGTTTTTTCTACCTGCAGGTTGGTTGTCCGCGGTGCTTGGCACCATACATGAAACCACGACTCCAGCTTAAGGTGTGGCCTAACGGTTTGCAATGTCGTTTTGGGAAAAGAAAAGTAGCTTTGGGAATGGCAGGGCAATTGTTAAGTACGACGCACATTTTACAGCTTCGCGAGCTTGAAGGGTATCCCGGTCTTTCGAGGACTGCAGAAGCAGAGGCACGGAAGTTGTTTTGCTAAAATGAAAGGGCCGGGCATGCACAGCTTATTCAACCCGCAGCGATTGTATGGGATTTGAAAATGCAACCCTCGATGCTTGATATCCAACGGTTACAATAGATATAAAGAGCGCCATGCCAGTAGCAATGATGAATGCAGCATACCCCATATCAGCGCTGTAGGCGAATCCCGCAAACCACCAGTTCATGACAACGCCGGCAAGGGGCCAGGCGACAAGATTGGCAACCAGGACCCATTTTACAAAGTCTTTGACGAGCAACGTCAAGAGTCCCGGAACGGTCGCGCCCAGTGTTTTGCGAATACCGATCTCTCTTGTCCGCTTTTCTGCTGCAAAAGCTGCAAGCCCAACAAGGCCAATGCAGGCAATCAAAATCGCCAGAATTGAGAAAATAAAGAAGATCGTTTGTAACTGTCTTTCAGACCAGTACTGCGCAGCCAGGCCGTCATCCAGGAAGCTGTACTCAAAAGGCGCATCCGGCGCAAACGTTTCCCACGATTTTCTGATTTCGTTCAATGTATGCTGGACATTGCCCATCTGCATTCGAGCAACCACATAGGCATTGGGAATGTTATACGATTCGGAGTCCTGATGAAACAGTGCAAACGGCATAATAGACTCGTGAAGCGACATGAAATTAAAGTCCTTCAGTACGCCGATAATTTCGAAAGTGCCGGCCGTTGGATAGGTAATCGTCTTACCAATCGGATCATCGAGGCCAAATCGTTGAACCGCACTTTCGTTGAGCAGTACGCCGCTTTGATTGGACGTGAAATCTTCCGAAAACCCCTGCCCCTGAATTACGTCGAGGCCGAGTGTTTGTATGAAATCATTGTCGACCATGTAAGACGTCAAATCGAATTGTTCATCGCCGCGGGTTTCAACTTTGTAATAGTCCTGGAATCCATCCGAAAAAGGCACGCCGGTGGTTTGCGTTGCATGGATTATACGGGCATCAGCTTCCAGTAAATCTACAAAGGTAGCTGCCTGATCTCCCAGCCGATCATTTTCATTAGAGATGATGAGCAAGCCTTCTTTGTCGAATCCCATGTCTGACTGCTCGAAAAATCGCATTTGTTTGTTCACGAGCAGCGTACAAACGATCAGGGCGATTGAAATAGCAAATTGAAAAACGACGAGGCCATTGCGAAATACATTGCCCCCTTTACCGGTTGCTTTACTTTTCTTCATAGCCGCAATAGGGGTAAATCGCGACAAGTAGAGGCTCGGGTAGCTACCGGTCAACAAGCCGATCAAGAGGGTGGCAGGTATAAGCAGTAGCAACCAGGTGCCAGAAGTAAGAAACGATGATTCCAGGTGGATGCCGGCAAAGCGGCTGAAAGGAACTACAAAGACAGCCGCAAGGCCAAGCGCGACGATCATAGCAATCACGGTTAACAACACAGCTTCTGTCATAAACAGTCCAACCAGGCTTTTGCGCGCAGAACCAAGCACCTTTCTGACCCCAACTTCTTTTGCACGACGCATGGACCTTGCCGTTGACAGGTTCATGAAGTTTATACAGGCGATAATGAGGATGAAAAGGGCAACGACGAGCAAAATGTACAGGTACGTACCATTCCCCAGCGGGCCGAGGCGGTTGCCAATATCTTGCGATCCGAGGTAGATATCATCGAGTGGTTGGAGCACAAAATCCCAGTGCCCGCCACTTTGCATCAGTTCGTCGTAAGAAAAACCAATGCGCTGAAAAGAAGCCGGCGCATGCTGCGCTACCAGCTTTGTAAGTTGCGCCTCGATTGCTGGAATTGAAGCAGGTTCATGTATAACAGCATAGGTTGTTACCTGCATCCAGACCCAACTCCAGTCAAAATACTCGACGATCGGAAATGATGTCATCGAGGTGAGGACGTCGAAGTCCAAATGTGAGTTGGGCGGTAAGTCTTCGAGTACGCCGGCGACTTTGTACGTATTGCTGTAATACCCACCGAAGGCATCCTGGCTCTCACCGATCTCAATGGTCTCTCCCAGTGCCGGGGCATCTCCAAAGTATTTTAGCGCTGTTTCTTTTGTTAGAATTACGCTGCCAGGTTCACGCAGTGCTGTTGCGGGATCTCCTTCCAATAGCGTAAAACTGAAGACCTCGAAGAAATTAGGATCAGCTGCAATGATGTTGGTCTCACTGAAAAAGGTGTTTTGATAGCGTGTAACCATGGCTGATGCCCGGTAAATACGCGTGGCAACTTCTACCTCAGGGACTTCATCGATGATGGTTCGGGCGAGGGGAGGAGGCGTTGTTGAGCCGATGCCTTCCGACGCATTCCAGTTGTAATCCCAATTGAGGCGATAAATTTGATCTGCTTGTTCATGATGTTGATCAAAACTCTTTTCATAAGCGACATACAACAGGATGAGCAGACAGCTTGCGAGTCCAATGGCAAGGCCCAATATGTTTAAGCTGGAAAAGAAGGGGTGCCTGTGTAGGTTTCTGAACGCTATGGTGAGATAGTTTTTTAGCATCGCCCAGTGCCAGTGCCATGCTTTGAGCGTGCTGGTTTTTCGTTTGGATCGTCCGTAGCGCACCTTCTTGTATTCCGAAACCAGTTCTTCATAACTGCCGAGGCGTGTTATGGCCTGGTCATAGGCTTCTTTCGGATCCAGGTTTTGCCCCAACAGGGTATCGATATAGTCCCTTAGATGGCTTTCCAATTCGTCTATATCTTCTTTGAGGAAAGACCTGTTACGGCGTAAGCGATGCCGCCATGCGGTAATAGCTTTTTCCAGATTAAATCGCTTCATGGGAGTACCTTGGATGTGCTAAATGGCTAGCCTTGGTTCCAGATTCCATAGTTGTGCGAGTATCGAATCGACGCGTAGCCACTGGTTCTTTTCGGCCTCTAGCGCTTGCTGTCCCTGCGGGGTGATACTGTAGTATTTGCGCTTCCTGCCAGTTTCAGATTTTCGCCATGTTGCAGCGATCAAGGAAGCATCTTCAAGTTTATGTAATACAGGGTAGAGGGTGCCGTCTTTCCATTCCAGTTGGCCACTTGAAAGGTTATGCACACGCTGGATAATAGCGTAGCCATACGATTCTCCTTCGGCCAAAATAGAGAGCAAGATGGGTCGGGCTGAAGCACCTACGAGTTCTTTCGAAATCACTGTTGTGTGAGGTTTGCATTGAACTTCTATGTAAGTCGTTTACATAGAAGTTCAATGTAAGTTGCGAAACGAAATTATTTATACGGAAATGGATGCCTCGCTAACATGTACTCCGTCAGATAAGCGCCATTACGTGGTGGCGATAAGAAAAGGCGGCATTTTGCTGACAAGCGCTTGGAGATGCAGCCGGCATGTGCTTGATATGAGAAATGGCTCTTTAGGGTTGACAGACGACTATTTGATTTATAACCTGCAGTTGAAATGCATTATGCTCTTCCCAGCCCTGGCCCGCTGTGGGGTAGGGTGCCATGCAAATCCCGGCATGGGAAGGATTCTCGGTTTTCATGTCCACCTGGTTTTACATAACCCTGATCATAATTTTATGAGACGTATTCGATACCTCTGTCTCGTTCTGATGCTCGCCATGTTACCCCTGGAAGCGATGGGGCAGCAAACAGCGAGTAAACACGACCTGAATGCCTGGGTGCCGGCCAATACCGGCATCGAGACGCTGCGTGTCTGGACTTTAAATGCTTACCAGGATAGTAACGGCGATGATGTGCTGGCTGCCGGCACCGATGCCGGGGTTTACCTTTCTCTTGATGCTGGAGATACCTGGACTGCCGCTGGTCTTGACACGTCGGATGTCAGTGCTTTGGTGTTTTCTAATGGGAGCTTGCATGCAGCAACGCTTGCAGATGGGATCTTCTTACGGGAGAACAGTGCTTCTGCGTGGACGCCCGCCAACAGTGGCTTAGAAAATTTGCGCGTGGGTGCGTTGTCCATTGATCAAAACGATGTGCTGCTTGCAAGTACCATTCTCGGAGGCGTGTACCGATCTGAAGACAATGGCGCCAACTGGGCGTTGGCTGTTACCTCAGCCCTGCACGACCCGTTTGTACCTGCGCTCGTTGTGGATGCAAATAATGATATGTTTGCAGGAACGGATGACGGTGTCTTGCGGTCGATAGACGGTGGCGAGACCTGGTCGTTTGTCAACAACGGACTCGGCAATCTTCAGGTTGAGTCGTTGCTGCTGGATGAAGACGCACTTTTTGCCGGCACTGATCTCGGAATGTATCGCTCGTTTGACAACGGGATGAACTGGGAAGCGGCACACACCAATGCTCTTGCTACCACCAACGTGCGCGCACTCGTTGCAAACAACAACAACGCGATCTTTGCCGGTACCCTGGGGATGGGCGTGTTTCGCTCGCTGGATTATGGTACAACCTGGGAGCCACTCAACGAAATGTTGCCCAATCTGGACATTGCCGCACTGGCAATAGCTGATGATGGGACCATGTTTGCCGGCACGGTTGGTGGTGGTGTATATCGCCGCGATGCCGCAACGGATGTGTCAACCGAATCCGCCGATGTCATGCCGGCGACTTTCCAGTTGGCCGGCAACTACCCGAACCCGTTTGCTGGCAGTACAACGATTCGCTTTGCTTTGCCAGAACCGGCGGAGATAACGCTCACGCTGTTCGATGTCACGGGTCGGATTGTGGCTGTACTGGAAAATGGCGTAAAGCCAGCTGGCTGGCACGAGCTGGCTTTTGATGCAGCGCATCTTCCAAGTGGCGTGTATTTCTATGCGCTAAAGGCCAGCGATTTTACCGCGGTAAGACATCTGGTACTGATGAAATAAGGTATAAAATTTTTCGAGATTTAAAGGCCATTGCGCGCATGTAATCGCGTCCTCGCACTACCGATTTTAAACGACGATACAATTATGAAACGCCTAATATTTATCTTCATCTTTTTCTTCGCTTTTAGTCCACAAGCCCAGGCACAAGACAATCCCTTTATTGGAGAAATTAAAATGGTTGGGTTTGCTTTTTGTCCGCGCGGCTGGACAGAAGCAGATGGTCAACTGCTTGATATCGCTTCGCACTCAGCCCTTTTTTCACTGTACGGTACCATTTACGGTGGTGACGGGAGAACTACCTTTGCGCTGCCAGATTTACGCAGCCGTGTACCCGTGCATCAAGGTGCCGGCCCAGGATTGTCCACCTACTTTCAGGGAGAAAGAGGTGGGGTAGAGTCTGTTGCGTTGGGGGAATCGCAGATGCCGGCGCACACCCATGCCGTGCCTGAACTCAGTAGTCCTGCGGGGACGGATCAAGGGCTTGTTGTCCGCACTGGGGACGGCGCAACTTCAGTGAGCACGTCGTCAACTGGCGGTGCGGAAGCCCATGAAAACAGGCCGCCGTTTCTAACCATCCGATTTTGTATAGCCCTGGAAGGCGTATTCCCTTCTAGAAACTAGGCTTTGTCTGAAATTTGATTTCGAAACAAGATAAAACGGCTTTAACCCTTAGGGTTGCAGCCGTTTTTTTTTTTGCCGAAAGGTTTGCCTCGCTTTAGATCGCGCGCTGTATGCAGCTCAATCCTCAGCGGTTGCTTATACCAACGCGCTTTCCTTGCCAGAATCTCTGATGAAGAGACAAGCGCTTTCAGTGTATTTAACGGATGACTCCATGAACTTCTTGTTCACTTTGCCACCCAGGCCAAAAACGTTCATGTCGGCTCTTGGGGCTTTTTCAAGAAATGTTTTGAATTCGCCCGCCTCAACATGAATCTCGTATCCCTGGGGCATCCTGGACAAAGTCATCAGGTCCTGGAGGTAGTGCCGGGCGGCTGCATGTTCTTTTTCATCGGTCACCAGCGACAGCACGCGCAGTTTTGTTTTCCAGTTTTCTGCCATTTTGTACACCATGAGCAGGGGGAGGTCGATGTTGGACAGTTTGAAGCTCAAATGCCAGTTTGGCGATTGGTCGCGTATCCAAAAGTTGACCTGACGCGTTTTGCCAAAACCGGTGTCGCGGTGCGGCGCATAGAATACCAGGCCCATGCTGTTTTCTTCTGCAATCTCGACAATTCCTTCGAGCTCTTCTTGCGACCGGCCCTCAATAGGGACAAACAGGATGTTTGGTTTGAAAAATGAACTGCGCAAAACCGTAGCTGAAGTACGCAAACCGCCCAAGAAATTGTCCGACTGAATAATCGCGCCAGACGCGAAAATCCGTTCTTGCTTGATGTCCTGCACAACCCGCTGCAAGCCACGAAGCGCGCGTTTGGTTTTTCCTTTTTGGAAGCCGATCACCTGAATGGATCCTTGCGGGTAAACCACTGATAACAGCATTTCGAAATGTCCTTCCAACTGCGTCAGGCGCTCAACAGGAAACAACACATCTGGCTTCCAGGACCGCAGCGTGGTTGCATCAGGGTCAACCGCTACCTTGCGTGCCGCCCAGTTTGCAATGGAGCCGAAGAGGCCGGTGTTCAATGTCTCATACGGATTGTCGAGGGCGCGTCGGTCGAGGTAAATGTAAATGCCGATGCTTATCAGGATACAGGCGAGGCCGACAAAAGGGCTCACGATGATGATGGCTGAAAGACAGGCGAGGCTGCCTGTAAAGGGTACGGCAGCAGACACCTTGAACGTGGGTCGAAAACTAACCAGGTTGAGTTGCTTTTCGATGAGCAGAATAAAATTGATGACAAAGTACGTCATCAGGAAAAACACGGTGACCACGCGGGCAATGGTGTTGAGGTCCCCGAGCAGCAACGCTACCAAAATGAAGCCGCCTGTTACCAGCATGGCGTTGCGCGGCTCGCCCTGGTGCATTTTGTCGAAGAACGAGGAGAAGGGCGCAATTTTATGGTGCGCCAGTGCCTGGAGTGTGCGCGGTGAAGCGACAAACGTACTCAAGGCGGCAGTAAAGCACGACGACAGAATCCCAACAAGCACCGCCGGCCCCCAAAATGCGCGATCTACAGCGATGGAGAAGTTGGACCGTAACTCATCCGGGGTTGCTACCATCGCGTACCACACGGCAAGGGCGATGTAAATCAGCAACGAAATTCCCCAGGCTGTAATGGTGCCAATGGGGATGCTTTTCCGTGGCTCCTTCAGGTTACCAGACATACTGGCACCTACCATGATGCCAGTGGCTGCAGGAAAGAAAACAGCAAAGAGTGACCAGAAATCTCCATCCGCAAAATCACCAAAGAAAATGGGTTGATGTAGCACGGGGGCAGATTTTAGGCCCATAAAAATCGAAGTCAGCGCGAGGATGATGCCGCTCATCACCAGTACCTGTATGCGAAATGCCAGGGTGGTGCTGATAAATGAAATCGCGAAAATGAGGGCAAATACACACAGCAGCACAATGGGGGCAGGGTGATCGGGGAAAATGAAAAGCCAGCCCTCCATGAAGCCGTACATGTACATGGCGGCTGAAAGCGTCTGCGCCAGGTAAAACGGAATCCCGATGCTACCGCCTACTTCGAGTCCGAGACTCTGTGTGGCAATGGAAAACACGCCGCCGGCGCCCAGGCGAATGTTTGTCGTGATAGAGGAGAGGGAGAGCGCCGTGGTGCCTGTGATGAAATAAGCTGCAAGGATGATCAGCAGGGCGCCAAAAAGGCCGGCGTTGCCCACAACCCATCCCTCGCGCAGGTACATCATGATCCCCAGAATTGTGAGGATCGTCGGCCGGATAACGCCGCTAAATGTACCAAACTTTTTGGTGATTACCGGCTCTTGCTCACCACTGCGGAGGTCTTTGTCGATCTGGGTTGTTGACGCTGATGGGTCTGCTTGTGCTGCATCAGCGGAGGCCGGCGCAGCTCCGTTGGATGCAGATGTGTGTTCAGCCAAATCTTGATCGGGCGCAGACATGGTTGGGCGATTGAGAAGAGAGAATGAGCCCCCTTCAACGGCAACCCGGTGGGGCTGTTTCGGGCCGGCTGATTCTAGGAAGCAATACAGTATCCTTCTGTTTCAATGATACGTCTCTTCAACAGCACGAGCACCTGTATTTCGTGAACAGGTGATACCGCATCGATCTGAATCGCGCGTATAATATGGAAGGAGATATATCAGCCTGCCGTTGATAGCATCTGGCCATAAACGTTATTTGACAGACATTTCTAATTCAAAATACCACGCTGCGTTGTAATCGCTCCCGGCTGTGAACAGCTTTGGTATTAAATCAATCAAAATTACGTTGCAACATGGACGCTAACATTGAAGCTTTCCTGGGCTTTAGAGGAATCATTGAACGACAACGGCTTGAAAACGCAAATGCACTGCTGCGTGCCATTCGCGAACACCGTTTGTTAGACCGGCGCTCAAAAAACACGCATGCCTCCACCAAAGAGACTTGTGTAAGAAGGGTGTCCTGGTTATTCAAAACGAGGATACCGGCAGATCGAAATCCTCCAAGTACGCTTTTCAAAATCCGTACCTATGAACATCTGGAAAATGCCTGCCCTCATTAGTTGCGCATAATCAAGAACTGTACAAACCCTGATACGGTGTATTCGATAATGTCGCTTTACTGAATATGAGGGAAGAGATTTAAGCTGACCTTATGAACAAAATCTTCTCGCCTGTTTTTGCTTGTGCATCGTTCTTTTCTCGCAAGATGCGCTGCATCATGACACGCAGAATGTCGTGCTATCTACAAACATATCAGATTGGGTTGCCCTGATGGGTGTAGAACAGTTAGCGTTGATCTAAGAACGGTATACTTGCAGAAAGTCCTTGCAATCAGGAAGGGCGAAGAAGAAGTAAGGACGCGGATCATGGGTTAGGTCCGCGTCCTTATCTAGTTGGATGAAAAGTGATGTAACCGGTACTGTGGTGACGTCGTAAGTTGTAGATAGCACTGTAGTGCGAAGTAGCAAGTGTCCTAAAGGATCGGCTAAGGAATTTTGACGGACTGCTCCAGGGCTTCCGCTACAAATCTGAAAGATTTTTGCGACAAGGGGTCAGCGTTTTGGTTCATCACAGTGCGTACAGAATCAGCCAGTAAGGTATTGCCCAATCCCTCGTAAGCTCCTTTCAGAACCGTCCGGTATAATAGAAGATTGCGTGCATGGTATGACGATGTATCACGAAGCGCCTGCACTGCAACGTCTCTGGCTTTTTCATGGTCACCGCTCATAAGTAGGGCCATGGCTTTTCCGCGGGTATGAATTCTAATCAGGTGATGATCTTCAGGATATTTACTGCTTAAGAGGCCTTTACTCTGTTCTGATAGTCGAATTGCCGTCTCATACTGCTTGTTGACTGCGGCTGCAATCGAGGCATTTACAGCAAGAAGGCCATAGAGCGAACTGTCAATCTGTAAAACGCTTTCTTGAAATGAGAGCACTTCCGTTGCATAGGACCACGATTGATCAAAGTTACCCAGGAAGAGGTGCAGCATCGAGATGTTAGACAAGGAGGATGCAATGTACATTGCATCCTCAACCGAAAAGGAGCGATAGATCTGTAACGCTTCTTCGTATATCTCGACTGCTTTATCCTGTCTGCCCAATTCCGTATACAGCACGCCTAGATTGTTCTTATAGGTAGCCACATAAAGATCTTTTGGGCCGAGGGCTTTTTCCATGTGGTAAATGGCTTTCTCTTTCAGCGCCACCGCTTTTTCGAAGTTGTGCTGCCGGTAATGATTTGTTGCGTGCGTTTCCAAGAGGTATGCGTACAGCACATCGTAGTCTTGAAAAGAGGTGTCGACTTCCGTATACAAAGACTGGATGATCGAGTCAGCTTTGGTGTATTCCTTTAGTTCATTTAATGTTTGAACATGAGAGATGCTGTAGAGAAATACCTCGGGGTCTGAGCCGCCAACTTTGTAAGATTTCAGGATTGGCCCGGCCAGTTTGTACAGCGAGTCCGCTTCGGCTAACTTGCCGGCCCGTCTGTAAGGTGTCGCCAGCGTCATCATCGACCTGGCTGTTTCTACATGTTGCTGACCATATTGCTGCTCGAACATCGCCAGCGAACGGTTGGCAAAATCGATTGCGCCGGGACTATCGTTTACATTTACTTTGTGTGCGCTCATGTATCTGAAAAGGCGTGCTCGGGCATGATCGGAAACGCCTGCAATCGATGTGGCCATGTCGAATACGGAATCTGCCTGCGGTAAAGCTTGCATGCTGGTTAATGCTCCACCTGCCACCGTGAGCATGCGAATCATTGCTTCAGGATTGTCAGCCAGTTTTGTTTTGGCCTGCTGCGCTACATCGAAAACAAACTCCTCCATGACGAGCGTATCTTTGAAGAGGCCGCCATAGGCACCGAAGTCTGCCAGGTATTCCGTTGTTTTTACGCCCCCGTACAGCATAGATTGTTGAAATTCCAGGAGGGTATTTGCTACGTCGGCTTCCTGCTGCGCCTCAGCCCAGGCGCTTGCGTTATCGTAGATGTAAAAAGCGGTTGATAGGACCAGGAGGCTTATGAAGGTCAGG
>JBCCIM010000106.1 GCA_039111535.1 Bacteroidota bacterium
GTATCGCTTCAGATTGGGAGCACCTCGATAAAGTATCTACATGGATGTATACCTTGCACCAGGAAATGGTGCAGGATAAAATCAGCGCGGAGATTCTGCATTTCCTCGCAGAAATGCCCGAAATAGAGCGCGTCCAGCACCAGGCTGAACAAGTTGCCAATGATTTTGGAGCTTTCCTGCGGAGCTCCCGCGAAGCGGCCAGGATTGTTGAGATGGAAGACTCGCTGGGGATCTCGAACAAGAGCTTTGCCCGGATTCCGTTTGGCACGTTGCTGTCTCTTTTTGCGCACTGGGAGAAAAGCGTAGACTCGCTACAGGATATTGTTGCCCTTAATCATTTAGCTGAGCGGTTACATGATGAGGGCCTGGGTGACATTGTTAAAATGGCGGTCACATGGTCCGAATCTGCACGCTACCTCGAAGCGCGCATTCAGCAAGCCCGCTACAATGCGTTGTTGGCTGATGCGCTGAATACGCGACGTACGCTGGCCGGCTTTAACAGCGAGGTGCACGCCAACCTGATTACACTCTACAACGAGTTGGATGGTGAATATGTCAAGGTAATGGCCAAACGTATTTTACGGAGGCAGACGGCGCGCTTCTTGCGTGAACGTATACCAGGACCTGAGATCCATGCATTGGTAAACGAGCTTGAAGAGCGCCCTCGACGCCTTTTGAGTGAAATGATTGCGGAAGTAGGGCCGGCTTTGCAGGATATCAAGCCCGTCATTGCTACCACACCTTCCATGTTGGCCGGCTTGTTGAAAAACGATAACCTCCAGTTTGACCTGGTTATTTTTGACGATGCAGAACGCATCAGCAGTACCGATGCATTGGGGGCCCTTGCCCGCAGCAAGCAAGTGGTTGCATTTGGTGACCAGCAATTGGGGCTACCACTTGGGTTTGAAGATCCAGGCGTCCAACCTACAGCAGAACTTATCGGTGTTGAAGGGGAGAGCCTCTATGACATGATGAAAATGAAAGGGGCTGCGCACCGCACATTCCGTGCGTATTATCGCCAGGGCCCTATTTCACTGATCAGCTGGCTGAACAAAGAGATTTACAACAACAGCTTGATGCTTTTCCCTTCGCCGAATCCAGGGAAGAAAGACTACGAAGTACGGCTGAACATTACTTCTGAGGCACTACAAGGCTCTGATGGTGCTCCGGTTCGATCTTGGGCCGGCACAGTTGTGGATGCTGTGTTGCAGCAAATGCGTTCCAATCCTTCGTTGTCGATGGGTGTGGTGGTGCAGTCTGATCATGACATCGATCCGGTGTTGCGCGAGCTGGAGCGCCGGCGCCGGCGCGAGCCTGATCTTGAGGCCTTCTTTGCCCGCGACAAGAAAGAAGCATTCTATATAAAAACCCTGGACAATGCCCAGGGTGATATTCGCGACAACCTCTATTTTGCGCTTCCGCTCAGGAAGCTCGTGAAGATGGAGCGGACGCGAACCGGAAATGGCATAACGAGTGACGTTGTTATGCGCCGGCGATTAGCCATCCTCGGCTCGCTCGTCAGAAAGCAATGTCACGTGTATACCGACATGACGTTGGAAGAAATTAACCGCTGGGCTGAGGGCCGGCCTGATTTTGAGGTGCTCGGCCGTTTCCTCAATTTTGTACACTCCAGCGAAATTAACATGCTGCGGCCGGCAATTGCTTCCAAATTCGAAATGGCTGTGGGCGATGCGCTAAAGGCCAATGGCTATATGGTTGATTACCAGGTTGGATATGCCAATTCCTGTATTGACATGGCCATTGTAGATGAAGCAAATCCTGATGCCTACATCCTTGGCATCCAAAGCGATGGGTACAGTTACGAGAACGCCCGTTCAGCTCGTGAGCGTGAGCGGCTGCAGCCTGAGCAGCTACGCAAACAAGGCTGGGCCCTGCACCGGATCTGGAGCATAGAGTGGTTCAGAAGTCCGCAACGCGAACTAAATCGCCTGATTGAGCATATCGAATACCTGCGGGAGCAGCGCGACGGAACCCTTATCGATGCGCCGCTAAACACCAATGGCACCCATCCCCAGTCTACACCAAGCGTGGAAAATATCCAGCCTTAATCGGATAGCGCCGGCAAACAGGCCGGGAAACGAAAAAATATTTGATGTGTAAGGTATGTGACATTACATTATGTTACATTATAGGTTCTTGCGTCTGGGCTCGTAAAGCGTTCGCAACGGACACGCATGTTAACCGCGCATACCTTCACTTCGTATGGATCAGGCCTATCTTTTTATCCCCCTTCTTACCGGACTACTTGCAGGTGCGCTAATCGTCTATCTCTTGATGCGGGCACAGATGGAATCGCGTACAGCAACGTTGAAAGAGCGATTGCTCAACCGCGAGCAGGAGACCCTGCGTCTGGAAGCGCTGCTGGATGAGACCAAGGGATCAGTGGCATATCTCACAGAAGAAAAAGAAGCCCTCGTGCAGCATTATTCGGTTGCAAAGGCTGGATTACAGTCTCGCGATCAACAGATGCGGGGGCTCAACGACGAAAATCAAAGCCTCAAACAAGCTGCCCGGCAAGGACAGGAGCGGATCAACCGGTTGACCGGTGAACTGGCCGTCAGGCAAACGCAGTTGGAAGACGAACGCAAAGCGGCTGCCCAACAGCAAGCGTTACTCGAAGACGCCCGGCATAATCTTACCGAGTCCTTCAAAGCCCTGTCTGCTGAAGCGTTACAGCGCAATAACACCGCGTTTACCGAACTGGCAAAAGCCACGATGGAGCAGTTTTACCAGCGCGCAGATGCAGCGATTGATAAGCGTACGCTTGCCATGGGGGAATTGGTGAAGCCCCTGAATGCTTCATTGGAGAAGGTGAACGAGCGGATTAAAGAAATCGAAACTGCGCGTACGTCAGCCTATGCCTCTCTCAACGAACAGATTTCTTCCATGGCGCGCGCGCAGGTACAATTGCAGCGCGAAGCCGGCAATTTGGTGAAGGCTTTACGCCAGCCTACGGTTCGCGGACGGTGGGGAGAAATGCAGCTGCGTAAAGTAGTGGAATTGGCCGGCATGGTTGAGCACTGCGATTTTTCCGAGCAGGTAAACATAAATACTGGAAATGGGCGCCTCCGCCCCGACCTCGTTGTCAACCTGCCCAATAAAAAGCACGTAATCATTGATGCCAAAGCGCCGCTGCAAGCCTATTTGGATGCACTGGAAGAAGAAGATGAGCAGGCTGTGCGACGCAAACTGCAAGAGCACGCCTCTCAAATTCGTACCCACTTGCGGCAACTTGGGGTGAAATCGTACCACAATGAATTTGACCAGACACCGGAGTTTGTTGTGTTGTTTTTACCCGGTGAAATGTTCTTCAGCGCGGCTTTGCAGCAAGATGCCACGTTGCTGGAAGAGGGGATAAAGCGGGGTGTTATCATCGCTACACCAACAACCTTGATTGCCTTGTTACGCGCAGTTGCCTATGGGTGGCGGCAGGAGCAAATTGCCAAGCATGCCCTCGATATCAGCAACCTTGGGCGCGAACTCTACGATCGCCTCAAAACCATGGCCGGCCATTTTACAGATGTACGCAAAGGCCTAGATCGTGCAGTAGCAAGCTACAACAGCGCTGTCGGGTCCCTGGAATCGCGCGTCCTGGTATCAGCCCGCAAGTTCACCGAGCTTGGGGCGTCGAGTGATTCCAATTTGGAGCCCCTGGAAGTGATTGATCGTGCGGTGCGCACCTTACACGCTCCTGAACTAGGTACAAACGAACTAAATCAGGAATAGCACGCCGCTCTCCCCAGATTTTTCTTACATTAGCAACTCCTTCCACTTCAACGCTGATACTGCAATGTTGCGTTCTTCTTTCGTTGGATGTTTTGCCTTTATTCTGCTGGCTTGCTCCTGCCAGATTGTACGAGCACAAGATGCTTACCACACTGCTCTGCTGGATGAATTACAAAATGCATACGGCATTTCCGGGGGGACTTGGGTTTTTTCTGATACCGAGGCAGCAACGCTAAATAGCGTGTACGATTCAGGAAACGTGATCCGACAGGATATCACGGTTGAAGGGCAGCCTTTTACGCGTGCAATGCAACTCACTACGCCGGCGCGCGGCAACAATCCGTGGGATTACTTCATCGCATTCCCTACAACCGCTGCGCTAAGCGAGGGTGATCGTGCGCTGATGGTGGTATGGGTGCGGGGGCTTGATGCTGAACGAGGCAGTGGATTGGTAAACGCTAATTTTGAGCGCAACAGCGCACCGTGGACCAGTTCGCTTTTTCAGGGGCTCATCCCCTCCGCAGAATGGCAGCAATGGATTATACCATTTGAAGCTTCTATCACGCACGGTGTCAACCAGGCCCAGGCCATTTTTCATTTGGGTATTATGTCGCAGATGGTCGAATTTGGTGGACTGGCAGTAATCAATTACGGCAAAAAATATACACTGGATGAGTTGCCCAGTACACAACAAGCGCTTGATTATACCGGCCGAGATCTTGGTGCGTCGTGGCGTGCAGCTGCAGCTGCACGCATCGATGCACACAGAAAACGCGACCTCGTGGTAAAAGTCGTTGACAACCGCGGCAATATTGTTGAAGGTGCCACAGTAGCTGTTGATATGCAGCAGCATCACTTTGGCTTTGGTACAGCTGTCGCTGTTTGGATGATGCTGCAACAAGACGCTGACGGTAATATGTATCGCAGCAAACTCGAAAATTTAAATGGCAACGGGCAGCGTTATAGTACATCTGTACTGGAAAATGGGCTCAAATGGGGATTTTGGGAAAACCCTGGTTGGCCGGGCAATCAGGTGCAAACCGTGGGTGTTATTGAAGAACTCAAAGGGCTAGGCATGACTGTGCGCGGGCACAACCTGGTCTGGCCATCGTGGGAGTTTTTGCCTGATGCTGTAGCCCAGGTACAGTCTGACCCTGCAGCACTGCGGCAATTGATTCAAAGCCGTATTGCTGATGTTGCTGGCCACCCCGGCATCAAAGGAGAGCTTGTCGACTGGGATGTGCTTAACGAGCCGGCGCACCTTACAGATCTTGCAGATGCTTTTGCCGGCGATGGCGGGTTTGTCACTGGAGAAGAAGTGTACGTTGAGTGGTTCAAACAAGCAGCAGAGGTAGATCCGGCCGCTAACTTGTTTATCAATGACTACGGTTTGCTTACCAACAGCGGGTTCGACTTGTCTTTGCAGGAGCGATACCTCGATATAATTAATTTTATCGAGGCAAACGGAGCACGTATCGATGGCATCGGACTGCAGGGCCATTTTAGCCTGCCGCTGACGCCTCCCGAAGTTGTGTACGAAGTACTCGATCAGTATGCGGCTACGGGTAAAGCATTGAGCATCACGGAATATGACCTGCAAGGTGTACCAGAGGACCTCGCGGCTGAGTACATGCGCGATTTGCTAACGATTGCATTCAGCCATCCTGCAATGCAGTCTTTTTTGATGTGGGGATTTTGGGACGGGGCACATTGGAAAGATGATGCCCCCCTTTTCAGACAAGACTGGTCGCTTAAACCATCTGGTCAGGCCTTTTTTGATCTGGTGTTTGATGCCTGGTGGACGAAGGCATCTCAGGTTTCGGATGCGGAAGGCGTTGCTGGCATCCGTGCATTTCATGGGCAGCACAACGTTATGGTAGAATTTGAAGGTACGGTTGTTAACTCGACTGTAACGCTGGAGCCTGGTGAAGGGCCACTGGAGGTCACCATTGCATTGCCTCGCCAGGTATCGATCGGGGAGTTTCCCGCGGGCGAAGAGACATTTCAGCTTTTGCCGCATTACCCTGAGCCGGCTTCTGGCAGGGCTACATTGCAATACAGGCTGCCTGTGGCATCCGATGTCCGTATGGAAATTTACGACGTGATGGGGAGGAGAACCGATATCGTAGTAAATACCACGCAGCCGGCAGGTGTTCATAAAATGGTTGTGCCGACGCATACACTGGCAAATGGCGTCTACCTGTATCGCCTTAAAGCAGGTGACTGGGAAGGCCGGCGCAGTTTGATCGTCAATAACTAATTTTGCCCAGTCCTTTCACTTTTCGTGTCCTTTCACTTTTGTTGCATTGTGCTACAGTTTGTAGCATTACTGCTGCCCAATAGCCGTTCCTGCGTGCCATTAAGACGCCCTGGTCGAAATGGTACTGCTTTTGTAGGTTGTCAGATTTCCATCTCGCCCCTCTATTAAAAGCCCTGTGATAAGGCTCCACAAGCATCACGGGTACCTATCCCGTAGCTGAGATATTCTTTATCCGTCCGTCTTCGGGATGATATTCATGTGGACCCGTTGTTTTCAAAGGAATCCTAAAGAAGTCATGTCTACAACTACAAGACGCAAAAATACGCTATTTGCCTTTTTTCTTGTTGTTTTGTTACCCTTGGCAGCAACCCCAACATTGGGGCAATCTGCTTTTAACGCAGGTAACAATTCGAACCTCTCCGTGCAGCGGAGTTGTGATATTTACGAAGCTTCCGGCGGCATGGTTGTCATTGAAACCGAGTCTGATGATCCGGCTGACAGCTGGACTCTCCAAAATGGGCTTTCAGGAGCTACCGGGTCCGGGTACTATGAGTGGAAACACGGAAACAACTCCATGGGCATCGATGGCGCCGGGCAGGGCGTACTGAGCTATCCCATTGAATTTCCTGAGGCCGGCACCTACCGCTTTCTCTTCCGTACCGCAGCACCCGATAAAACCGAGCACAACGACGCATGGATTCGTTTTCCTGATAACAATGCTGAAGGCCGTAAATCCAATGGCGGGAGCGTGACCAATCTCGGGCAGAATACCTGGTTCAAAGTTTACCAGAATAAAGGTAGCGACATCTGGAATTTTGTTGCCCATACGGTAGACAACAATGCACACCAGGTTTTTGCTTTGATCGACACACCTGGTGTATACCGGCTCGAAATGTCTGGTCGCTCTACGCTGTTCAAAGTTGACCGGTTTGTACTTTTTAATGATACCGTGAGCGAAAGTACAGCTACCGATCTTGCTAACGCAGAGTCTGGCTGTTCATCGCTGCCTGTAGAACTGACTTCGTTCAGTGGCCTCGCTGATGGTACCTCTGTATCGCTTGGCTGGGAAACGGCAAGTGAATTGAACAATGCCGGTTTCGACGTAGAATTTGGGTTGGCTGCTGATGGAGCATTTAGCAAAGTTGGTTTTGTAGCCGGCGCCGGTACTGCTGACGAAGCCCAGCGCTACAGCTACAGCCACAATCCGGAGGCATTTGCAGGCCAGACGGTCTATTACCGCCTCAAGCAACTCGATTTTGACGGTGCGTTTGAATACTCTGATGTTATAGCGGTGGCTTTGCCTGCAACGGCTGGCATTATGCTGCATCCCGCCTATCCGAATCCGTTTAATCCTGAGGCAACAATTTCATTTACGCTGGCAACAGAAAAGGAAGTGGCCCTTTCAGTTTACGATACCTCGGGCCGGCTTGTTGAAGAGCTGATCAATGGCGTGCGCGAAGCCGGATTCCACAGCGAGAAATTCCAGCCTGCCAGTGATATGGCAAGCGGCATGTATCTGTACCGGCTTGTTACGCCTTCACAGACGCTTAGTGGAACGGTGATGCTGCTCAAGTAGCAGCACGGGCATAAATAGTAAAACGCCTGCACAGCAATCCTGTGTAGGCGTTTTTGCTTTTATAAAAGCTGTGACCTTTAGAGGGGAATGGAGCCGGCATAGGGAATACCGGTCAGGTAGGCAATGTCCCTGTTCCATGTGGAGAGGTCATCTTTGTTGAATTTGCCAAGGTGGTCGTGCCCACAAGCCCGCGCGAGCACCTGCATCAATTCGACCGTTGCTTCAAAGTAGTTCTGCAATTGCCTGGCTGATTTTTCGACCATGAGCCGTGCGCGCAGGTTTTTCTTCTGGGTAGCAATCCCAACCGGGCAGTTATTGGTATGGCAAGCGCGCATGCCGAGGCAACCGATGGCCTGCATGGCTGCATTTGAAACAGCAATGCCATCTGCGCCGAGGGCAAGTGCTTTTACAAAATCAGATTCAGTGCGAAGTCCGCCTGTGATGATCAGGGTGACGTCTTTGCGTTCGCGGGCATCGAGGTGCCGGCGCGCGCGCGCAAGGGCCGCCATGGTAGGGACTGAAATATTGTTTTTGAAGATGTCTGGCGCTGCGCCTGTACCGCCACCGCGGCCATCCAGGATTATGTAATCTGCAGAAGCTTCGAGCGCAAAATCGATGTCGTCTTCTATATGCTGTGCTGACAGTTTGAAGCCAATCGGGATTCCACCGGATACTTCGCGTACTTCGTCTGCTACTTTTTTGAAGTCACCGGTTGTCACAAGATCCTGAAAGCGCGAGGGACTAATCGCAGAGGTACCCGGCGTGAGTTCGCGCACTTCCGCAATTTTGCCTACAACTTTGTTGCCTGGCAAGTGACCACCTGTACCCGTTTTGGCGCCCTGGCCACCTTTAAAGTGGAAGGCCTGGACCTTTTTAACCTTGTCGATATTCCAGCCAAATTTTGCCGAAGCAAGCTCATAGAAATACCGGCTGTTGCTTGCCTGTTCTTCCGGCAGCATACCGCCTTCGCCTGAGCAGATCCCTGTGCCGGCCAGTTCAGCGCCTTTTGCGAGCGCAACTTTGGCTTCTTCGCTCAGGGCGCCAAAGCTCATGTCGCTGACAAAAATCGGGATATCAAGTTGCAGCGGCTTTTTTGCGTTGGGTCCGATGACAAGATCCGTTGCAACCGGGGCATCATCGATCAGGGGCCGGCGGGCCATTTGGCCTGTGATCAGTTGAATGTCTTTCCAGCGCGGTAAATCCACCAATGGGACGCCCATCGATGAAACAGGTCCGTGGTGGCCGACCTTCTTAAGGCCGTGCTCAGCCAGGTGCTGGATGTGTTTGTTGTAGGGTTCTTCCGGGCCGCCATGCAAATCGGCATAAAGCCCCAGATACGCGTCTCTGTTGTACGCCTGTGGGTTCTCAACCTCCCATGCCGCTATTTCATCTTCATCAACCCAAACAGCATCGGTATTCACATCGATCCAGGCGCCAAACTTGTGTAAAACCTCGCTGTTATTGTACGAGCTTACCCCAGTATCGTAACGATAATCCCACTGGTGGACGCCACAGATGATGTCATCTCCCACAATTTGTGCGTCTGCCATCAGGGCGCCCCGATGCAGGCAGCGCCCATAGAGCACGGAGGCCTCATTGTCATATCGCACAATAACAAGATCAACGTTGGCAACCAGGCCATACGTTGGGGCACGATCTGCCAACTGGCTCCAGGTGGCTACTTTGATTTTATTGGCCGGCAAAGTTTCAGACATAGATGTAGGGCGAAATAGAATTGTTTAACTGAAGTAGGGCAGTAGATTCGATTACGTGTGGAAGATACAAATTAATGTGTTTCAACACACGTAGCCAATGTAATATACTGGAGCCTGTTCTGCCAGCCTTGAAAAGCAAAAGCCCGATGCTGACAATTTGCTGCCAGCACCGGGCTTTAGAGAAGGATAGAAGAGCCAGGAATTATACCTGAGCAATACCACCATCTGCCGAAATTTCAGAACCCTGAATGTACGATGAATCGTCAGATGCAAGAAACAAGGCTGCTTTTGCCATTTCTTCGGACGTGCCAAAACGGCCGAGCGGTACTTGCTGGATTATGCCCGTTGCAAACTCGTCAAGTGCTTCTTGTGGCAGTCCCATTCTGTCGTAGATTGGCGTTTCAATTGGCCCCGGGCTCAGCGTATTAACACGGATATTCCGACCCGATAATTCTGTTGCCCAGCTACGGCTGAGTGAACGCAAGGCAGCTTTGGTTGCCGCGTATACAGAAAAGCCGGGGAAGCCTTTCGTATTCACAATTGAAGATACCAGAATAATTGACGCACCATCGTTCAGGTACGGCAGGGCCTTCTGGACCGTGAAGAACGCGCCTTTGAAGTTGATGTCGTTTGTCTGGTCGAAAAATGCTTCTGTTGTTTGATCCAGTGGACTAACTTTGGCGATGCCGGCATTTACAACGAGGATGTCCAGTTTGCCAAGTTCAGCGCTTGTTTCCTGGTACAACTTGTCCAGGTCGCCAAGGTTGGTCACATCGCCTTTGATTGCGAGTGTGCCATTGCCAATAGCGCCCCGGGTCTCATCCAACGTCGCCTGGTTTCTACCAAAAATGGCGATCTTCGCGCCCTGGTTTGCAAATTCTGCTGCAATGGCCCGGCCAATGCCGCTGTTGCCTCCTGTAATGAGTGCTGTTTTTCCTTCAAGTCTGTTCATGGTATTATTTATTTTTGACCATTTGGTCAATTATTGGGTGTGAATTAAGTGTATTCGGAACTGATTGGTCAATAATGATCCAAAAAAAGGGGTTGATCAGGCGGTAACCTGTGCAAGGGCAAAGCCGGCGACTTTCGCTTTCGCTTCAACACTATGTGCATGTTTTGCACTCGATACAATGCCGATCTGTACCGTCATCAGGTATTCCGCCAACTCGTGAGCAGGTGTGTCACTACGCATGAGTTGTTGGGCCTGGCCCGCCTGTATCGTCTGCGTGACCAGTTGCCTGATATTGGCAAAGTGATCATTCAGGCATTGCAGAGTTTCATCGTCATGCGGACCCAGTTCAACAACCGTATTGAGCGCAAAACATCCTTTACGAGGGCTCATGCTACAGGTCTGCACAGCGTTGCCCAGGAATACCTCAATGGCCTCCAACGGTGTAGTCGCCTGGTCCATACGCGATTTCAAAGAGAAAAAGGCAGTCTGCAAGTAATTGCGTAGCGCTGAGAGAAAGAGTGCATGTTTGTTGCCAAAGGCTTTATAAATACTGCCTTTTTGCAACCCCATGGCATCCATCAGATCAGCCATAGAAGTAGCGGTGTAGCCTTTCAACCAGAAAGTCTCCATTGCTGCTTTCAGCGCCGTGTCGATATCAAATTCTCTTGGTCGCGCCATTGTACTGCTTTTCCCTAAGTATGCATGAGTTGTAGATTTGTTACCGATTGGTCAATAATTTTTTTATTTAATCCCAGACCCCTGTAAATCTAAACAATTTCATGTGACAGATTCTGGAGTGTTCAGGGAATTCTTGGCTCGGTATGGCAAGCGCGAGGGACGTCCACCAAATGTGTGGGGATAAAAGCGCGTTTATCGCCGGCAGCACAAAGCCCTCCCGTTTTTTGTCCCATGTGCGCCAAGGAAAGCGATACAATTGCGTTAATGACAGTTTCAAACCCACCTTTAGCACACACGTCATACTGGACTTGATCCGGTATCCAGCAGGTAGTAATAAGGTCGCTTGCGCGGTTTGGTTTTTTGACTGGGTCCCAAATCAAGTTTGGGATGACGGCTCGGCCCATGGGATGACGTTGAGGTGTTTGGGATGACGGTAGAGGGTTTAGGATGACGTTGAGGTGTTTGTAGTGCTGCCGGGGTTTTATCTGGGAAAACGCTTCGATAAAAGCCGCCTGCTCACCTGCTGCGCATTTGATGGGATCTCCAGCGCTGAATGGATTAATGGTTTTTTCTGAAAACCCTTGGTTACAAATTATGGAATCCGGTCTTGGTGGAACGATTCTTTACAGGAACTTACGCCTTTAAAATGATTAAGGGAATATTCTTTCATTTTGCCCACAATTCTGTTGCCTGAAGCAGCTCTTTCAAGGCATATCAGCAAAATCCATCACCAATAGTTCAGCACTGATGAAGAATATCGCACCACTGCTTGTGGTCTTTCTGGTTTCGATTTTTCTTTCTTCCTGTACGGGTGCGCTGTTTGTTGGCGAACTGTCAGATTACGAAGATGACATTCAGGTGCTGCAGGCCCGGCTGGTTGAAAACCCGTCTGATGCAGCAGCGCTTCGAGACCTTGGCGCTATATACTTGAAAGCGCGACAGTTTGCCGAAGCCAATACCTACCTGGAGCGCGCGTTTGCAATTATGCCGGATGACCCCAAAACGCTCTTCAATCTGGGGCTCGCCAATGAAACGGTTGCCAAGCGCGAAACGGCGTTGCGGCTGTACGAAAAGTATGTCTCCGTATCGCGGACCTCTCCCTATCGCCGGCTCATGGAAGGACGGTATGCCTGGTTGAGCCAACGCATCCTGCGGGATCAGATGAAAGACATTGCAGCCCAGGAGCCATCTGAGGTTGCCAATACTTCGCCGCGCATTGTAGCTGTATTCCCTTTTATTTACCACGGTGCTGAAGACCGGTTTGAGCCGCTGTCGCGTGGTCTGGCTGAGTTGGTAACGGTAGATTTGGCCAACGTATCGGCCATTCGCGTGGTTGAGCGTGTGCGCCTGCAGGCCTTGCTGGATGAGTTGGCGCTCGCAGAGTCGCAATACATGGATGAAACAACTGCGCCGCGGATCGGGAAATTCCTGGGCGCCGGCCGGCTGGTTAGTGGAGGATACAACGTGGTAGGCAGTGACAACCTGCGCATTGATGGTGCTTACGCAGCCCTTGAGAGCGCTGCGTACTATCCGCTCAACGAGCAAGCTGACGCGCTACGCAACCTGTTTGCCATGCAGAAGGCCTTTGTATTCAACCTCATCAACGAACTGGGGGTTGAATTAACACCTGACGAGCGAAACAAGATTGAATACATTCCAACTGAGAACCTGCAGGCCTTTATCGCCTACAGCAGGGGCTTGCGGGAAGAGGATGCCGGCGCGTACGGATTGGCAGCCGGATTTTATCGGCGGGCAAGCCAACTGGATCCGTCTTTTTCCGAAGCCGTTACGCGTGCTGAAGTAAACGAAGCAATGGCTGAGGCAGATAAAAGCCTCGAAGAATTGATAGCCGAATCCTCTGATGCGGACACACCGCGCGCAACAGGACTCGACCTGATGGGCATCCGCATTGGCCTGCTCAACAATGCCATTGGCTCAGGCTTTATTCCTGGCGAAGACGCGCGTGAGCCGGCAACCGAGTCGGGCGGTAGCGCTGTATTACTCCGCGATCCGCCGAACCCGCCAAGCGCTAACAACTAATTGATGGCCGCCGGCCCCGTTCCTTTTCCACAAATGGCCACTAAAGCTCCCATGCCTTTCTTTAAAAAACCTGAAGCGGTGTTCATGCGATTGTTTGTGTCTGTTCTCCTGTTGATGCTGTGGGCTATGCCCTCGGCGTATGCACAGGCGCCCAACATGTACATGGGCAGCGAACAGCAACCCATCCGTATCCAAACCGGCTCGGTCTTCCAGCAGTATGCAGACCAGGATCGCCGGCTTTCCCAGATCACGTTTCCTGTTTCAGCCTTTATTCCGCTCACCAGAAGCCTTGCCTTTTCACTTTATACCAACCCTGCACTCGTGAGCGGTGAAGCAGTAACCTCCTTGCAAGGACTCAGCGATGCCCAGGTTGCACTCAGCTATCACCAGCCATTGGGAGATGGGAGTATGGTGGTGAGCGTTGGTACAAACGTCCCGAGTGGCAAAAGAGAGTTAACTGAAGCTGAATTTGCAACTACAGCACTGGTGAGCCAGGATTTTTATGGATTCTATGTACCTGTTCTGGGGCAGGGCCTGAACATCTCACCGGGCATTACCCTGGCGTTTCCGTTTGGCGACAACATGGTTGGGGGCCTTGGGTTTTCTTATCAGCTCAAAGGCAGCTTCAAGCCTGTAGAGAACATGCCGGATTCGTTCAAGCCCGGCGACGAAATGATGATAACGGGTGGCTTTGACTTCAGGCTGGCAGAACAATGGGCGCTTTCAACAAACGTGTCCTATGTGCTCTACAACACGGATGTATTGGGCGATCTGGATGTATTCGAATCGGGTAATCAGACCATTGCAATTTTGCAGGTGCTTGGGAATATGGGGAATAACCAGGCGCGTTTTGTGGCACGTTATCGCACCAAAGCGAAAAGCACCTTGCCAGCCGGCAACCAGGTGGTAACTGCCCCGCGTACTGTGCCGGAGCAATTTCAACTGATTGGTACGTACAACTTGAGTATCCAGGAAAACCTGCGTGCCACCGTGATTGCAAGGGTGCGGCGATACAATGAAACCGACTTCTTTGGTGACAAAACGTTGTTTGACGTAGGCGCGTCACCCGAGGTCGCCTTTTCAGATATTGTAAGCGGCGGCATGCGGTTTGTCTATACCTTTGGCAGTTTTCCCGGTGTGGAAATTGGCGCTGGCCTTTCTTTTGTGATTCCCTAGTGACGCTAAGAACCTGAGGGTTCTCCAGCCATCTCTTTGCTAGCTGCGCAGTGAACATCTTCTGGATTCTTGCATTCATAACAGCGTGCAACCAGCCAGAGACATGCCTGTGAATCCCCACAAAGAAGAACTGGATCAATTACGCGCTGCAGTTGGACAGATGTCCCATCTCGATGATAAACAGTGGCAGCAGTTTGCTGCGCTTTTTTCCATTCGTCTTGTATCTGCCCAGACCCATCTGTTGCTGCCTGGCGATAAAATTTATGAACTCCTGTTTGTTACCGGTGGGTTGCTGCGGTTTTATTATGTAGATGGGGAGGGAGATGAAGCCAACAAAGCGTTCATCGCCGAAAATACCTTTGCGGGTCCGCTTGCATCCTCAATGCTCGACTTGCCTGTGATTTACGGGGTGCAGGCACTTGAAGAAACACGGTTGCTGGTTTGTGACTACCGCGCCTTTGTAGCACTGTTCGAGCACGATCCTGTATTTGAACGACTTGGACGCAAGTTTGCCGAGCAACTCCTGATGCGCAAAGAACTCCGCATGCGCAGCATGTTACAGCAAAACGCGCGAGAACGGTATCTGGACTTTGTAGCGCAACACCCTGATTTGGTGCAACGCATTCCCCAATACCACATCGCGAGCTACCTGGGAATTACTGAAGTATCGCTCTCCCGCCTACGCAGATCTATTCTCGAAACCACTTCTTAACAAATGATAAGGCGCTGCCCTGCGTCCATGTCATAGCTTTTGTCATGTTCGTTTTGTGCTATCAAACGGTAGCATCACGCAAAAAATAAAGCAGCATGACAAATATTACTTTTATCGGATTGGGTGCAATGGGGCAGCGCATGGCAACCCGCTTGTTGGATGCCGGCTACCAGCTAACAGTTTACAACCGTTCTGAAGGACCCCGCATCGCACTTGGGGCACAAGGCGCTAAAGTGGCAGGTACGCCAAGGGAGGCCGTTGCAGGCGCAGACCTCGTTATTACAATGCTCACGGATGACGATGCATCGATGTCCGTTTGGATGGATCAGGAAAAGGGCGTGCTTTCGGGGATTGATGCAGGTACCGTGGCCCTGACTTCCAGTACGCTCTCACCGGCCTATGTGCAGGTGCTCGCCGGCGCCCTCAAACAGAAAGGTGTGGCATTGCTTGATGCACCTGTTGTTGGTACAAGGCCGCATGCAGAAGCAGGGCAGTTGACCTATCTCGTTGGGGGAGACGCGACCGTTCTGGCAAGTGTGAAGCCCGTACTTTTAGCGATGGGCGCGCACATACATCACGTTGGTGATACAGGCATGGGCATGGCAATGAAGCTGGTTGTAAACGGTTTGTTTGCAAACCAGGTGGCCGCCTTGGGTGAAGCATTGACCTTGCTGGAGGGTGTGGGAATCTCACAGGAGGCAGCTGTTGCATTGTTGAATGGATTGCCCATTACGAGTCCAGTTGCACAACGTGTCGGTCAATTGATGTTGGCGGGTGGTTTTAGTCCAAATTTCCCTATAGATCTGGTTGCCAAGGATGTGCGCTACTATACGGAAATGGGCACGGCAGCAGGGATGCATACACCGCTTCTTTCGGGGGTGCAAAAAGTGTTTGAGGCTGCAGCCAGAGAAGGGTTGGGCGGCAGCGATATTTCGGGGGTCATCCAGTATTTTGCATCAAACCGACTTCTTTGACAATAAAATGTCGTTTGCCTTGGCGCCGGCTTGTCTTTTTTTCGGGTATCTAGTCACGATTGCGCATGCGTTCCCAAATCCCCCAGGCCAACAAGAGCGGCCAGGTGACCAGGCCGCCAAGGCCGACAAAAGCTGCTGAGCCATGCCCAAACAGCATCTGCTGTAAATCATTGAGCGCTTTATCGTTAATCAGGTAGGTCCAGGTAGAGGAGGGGCCTTTTAAGCCGGCTGCTGCTGCGTCTATCCCGTTTTTATCGATGGGCATTGTTTCCAGGAATGTTTTGGTCCGCTGTTCAATGGTATCAAATACGGCCACAAAGGCCTCGCCGGCTTGTTTGTGGAACTCATGCAGCGGATTTAACCCACCAATGCCCAGGAGGTGAATCCCATCGCGGATGTGGGAGATGTACGCAAGATGATCCGACCAGGCTTGGTCGATAAAATGGAGCGTGCTGACTTGCTCGGCCTCATAAGCTACGTTGTGTCCAAAATCGTTGCAAACAGCTTTGAATCGGTCTGGGACATGCGTCTCGAAAACGGTTAATTCCGCTTCGCCGAGGAGCACCCGGTTGCGCCAGTCCATCAATCTGGTTCGCTGCTTTTCAATGAGTTGCGTGTACTTCCACATCGTTTTGCGGATCTCATAATTTTGCCCCTCAACGATGCGTTGTAACCTCGCAACTTCCCGGATGATTACTGGATGGTCGATCGGTCTAGCTTGCCGTACAGGACGGAAGCGGTCGGGTATGAGTTCATTGAGTCCGAACGTCCGCATCAAATGGTCTTCCATACTTACGAAAAACTGGGCGCTGCCAGGATCGCCCTGCCGGCCGGCCCGTCCCCGCAACTGATCATCAATCCGCCGGCTTTCATGTAAATTTGTGCCTAACACAAGCAAGCCGCCAGCAGCAATCACTTCATCTCGGTACAATTCATCAGCGCCGCCGAGTTTGATGTCTGTGCCACGCCCAGCCATGTTTGTGCTAATGGTTACACGGCCTGGCAAGCCCGCGTTGGCGATGATCTCTGCCTCAGCCTCGTCGTTTCGCGCATTCAGCACGCTGCTCTCAATGCCGGCTTTTCGCAACTGTAAAGCCAGTGTTTCAGATTCATTAACCGTTGTAGTGCCAACCAGTACCGGTCGGCCTCGTCTGTGCTGAAGTTTTATTTCATCAATTACCGCAGCGACCTTGGCTTCCTGATGGGTGAAAATTATCGTTGACAGATCTTCTCGGATGGAAGCCGTGTTGCGCGGGATAGGGAGTACGCGCAGGGTGTAAAAGTTCTCCAGTTCATGTGCAGCAGCAATGGAGGTGGCCGTCATGCCGGCGAGCTGTGGGTACAGCCTCAGGAAATTCTGCAGCGCAATCGACCCTAATATGCGCCCGCCGGGCTCAATGGGCAGTTCTTCTTTTGCTTCTATGGCCTCCTGTAACCCATCTGGCCAGCGCCGGTCTGCTACAACGCGTCCTGTAAATTCGTCAACGATGACAATTTTCTGATCGCGGATGATGTAATCAACCCCGCGGTGCAACAGTACGCGCGCGTGCAGGGCCTGGTTAATTTCAGTGAGCAAAAGATAATTGCCATCTTCATGTAAATCGCCACACTGAAAAGCTGCCTCCACTTTGTCGATCCCTGCACCTGTTAGCAGGACATTGCGGCGGTTTTCATCGGTCTCCCAGTCTGTACCCTCTTGTAGCTTTTCAACAACGGCGGCTATCCTGTAAGGATCAGCGTCAGAAACCTCACGGGCGCCGGCAATGACCAGGGGGACCCGTGCTTCATCAATAAGAATTGAATCTGCCTCGTCTATGACAGCGAAGTGGAAGGGGCGCTGCACGAGCGCTGAACGCGTTCTTGCCAGATTATCGCGAAGGAAATCGAAGCCGGCCTCTTTTGCCGTAGCATAGGTGACATCCGCAGCATAGGCTGCGCGCCGTTCAGCAGTTGACATGCCGGCTTGCACAACGCCAACAGATAAGCCCAGAAACGTATACACAGGCCCCATCCAGGCTGCATCTCTCCTGGCCAGATAGTCGTTGAAAGTCAGGACATGTACACCTTTTCCCGATAGTGCATGGGCAAACACGGGGAGTACAGCTGCCAGCGTCTTTCCTTCACCCGTCTGCATTTCGATAATCTTCCCTTTGTGCAAACCGAGGCCGGCCATCACCTGTACGTCATAATGCCGCATCCCCAACACGCGTGCTGATACTTCTCTTGCCAGTGCAAACGCTTCACCCAGGATTTCATCAACGCCAATGCCGTCAAGCACGCGATTTCGAAGCGACTTTGCCTGCAATTTGAGCGCATTGTCAGAAAACGCAGCCAGCCGGCGCCCTTCTTCCGTTATTTGATCCGTACCTACGCGGTACCAGGACAAATCTCTGTCAACAGGGTCATCTGAACGGAGGCGACGCCACCGCTGGCTCCACTTGTTTTCCTTACCGGCTTCCGTTTCCATTAGCGTCTAAAGAGGTACTGATGGTTTATGTACTCCGGGTAGTGCGGTAGGTTTGGGTTAGCTCATTAGGTGGTAGTTTGTTGGAATGCTTTCAATGATTCATGCCATCAAGTTTTTTTGTGATAGGTCAGGACCTATTTGCGAATGCGGATTCGATGGCCTTCTACAAGTAACAACAGTCCAATATAGTCGCCTTGATTTGGGTGAGACTCTGTAAAAGAAAGCAGGCGCTCCATAATCGGGTTAAGCATGCTCGGCCGGTTCTTTAACTGAAGCGCAATTATGCCCACAAATTCAGATGGTGGATAGGCGACTATATCCGAGAAATCCCCGTTTAGCGTAATCAGAATCGCATTTTCAAGCTGTGCTTTCTCAATTACAACAGGGTCGGGGGCATCTTGTGGCAAATGATCCCGCAATACCAGAACTTCATGCCCGGCATCAAGAAGCTTTCTGATGATGGCCTGAGAAATGCAATGGTCCGCAAAAAACGTCAATCCCATTAGGCGGCAAGTTCAAATTCAGAAAGATCCCGTGCATAGCTCAGGCAAGCCAGAATCTGCGTACCACTAAGGTCTGGAAATTCCTCCACAATTTGATCTGAAGAATAGCCTTCAGCAAGATACCCGAGAATCAAGCTCACAGGTATACGGGTTCCTTTAATTCGGGGCTTTCCACGAAGTATCTCAGCAGTGCTTTCAATATGATCCTGCCACGGAATTGTGCTCATGATGCAATTGCATTAAGTCCAGTTACAGCCGTCCATTAAGATACGCCACAGAATATTAAAGGTCCCAGAATTGCGTGGTACACATAATGGCTCCACAATTAACCAAATATATCGCAACGGGGCCGGTTTGATCATACGTAAAGAACCACATACGATTCAGTCAACGCGTGAAGCATACGTGGAAGGTTGATTGCATTGCGTTGTTATGCATACGTGCATGCAGCACAGGGTTAACTTGTTTTTAGACTGTGCCCGAGAGTACAATTGTCAATAGGATAAGGCCCACGAAGGCAATCACTGCAGTGACAATACCTGTTTTCTTATCTCTGATTCTTCCACTGAAGCCAATTGCGATCAACAGGACATACATGCCCATGAAAGAAGCAAGGCCTGCAATGCTTTTGGATCTTAACGTCTCTTCAGGCCAAGCTGATAAATCAAACGATGTTATGCCAAGCCGGATGACATCAAGCAGAACAACGACAGAAGCAAAAGTTGATACGATCAAGGACGTTGCCGCTAAAGCGGACAGCCATATTGTTCTGCTAACTGTCTTGTCTTGGGAAGTTAGGGTCAAGAGCGTTCCCATGAAGGCAATAGCAAAACCGCCTATGACAGCCGAGAGAAAAGCAATTTGTCGGTATAATTCTGCTACATACTCTGGAGGTAAGTCTGTCATGCGGGGTGTGAAATTTCCTGAGCAATCAATCTAAGCCGTAAGGTAACCCAAGAGGGGAAGAATAGCAGGAAAAACAGGGAGATAGTACGCATAACGGGCTGGGCATAACCCGCCGGAAGCGCGGCGACGCAGTTTACCAAACGTTAATTACCAACGACCACCAAAAAATGCATCATAGATGAAGGCTCGTTCTGGTACCTGGCGTCTTTCAAATGCTTTTAACAATACACCGTAATCATAGGATACCGATTTGTATTCCAACTTATAGGTACCTCTCGAAATTTCAAGCACAGCATATCTTGCCTCCGGTCTCGTGAAGCAGCCTAACGAACCCACATTTACGTAGTGGCGTGCTCCTTTGACATCAGAATGGTGATGATTGTGACCATAACAAACTATCGATCCTGATACCCCGGTAAACAGCTCGTCTAAAGCACCAACTGTAGGGGGGTGAGGAATGAATGCCTTGAATTTCCCAATTGGCCCTCGAATGCCATAATGAAGTACCGAAAGTTTTACGCCGTCTATCTCTTCATCTATCTGATAGGGCCAGGAAGACATCCATGCTCTCCACTGGCCTTCAAGTTGATCATGCGTCCATTGTTGGTGACGAGCTTCACCATCAGAGATCCGCGTTGGTCGTGGATCTGGAATGCCATGCACAAACAGGGCATCATGATTTCCTTGGACAAATTTGGCAGAATTCAGTTCTGAGAGGACTTCTATGACTTCTTGTGGAAATGGACCTATTCCGATTGCATCTCCTGCATGATACAGAAGATCATATCCCTGACGCTCTACAGCCTTAACGACTGCTTGTAAGGCAGGTAGGTTAGCATGAATATCTGTAAGGAGGATGACTTTCATTACGCCTGAAAATTGCCAAATTGCATAAAGGCTAGGCGCTCAGCCGCTAGGGCTTGGGGCAGAAGATTGACTCAAAGTTACAAGTCACAGCCGATCAGAGCAAGGTGAAGAGCAGTCTTGCGCCCGAAGTCGGTTGGTGCCCCTTGTTCTGCGCCGTTGATGAGATTCAAACTTGTTCAGCCTTATAGACTTTCTGTAAATACCACGTCACGACACCCGGTGCAAATATTGCCTGCAGTGAAAAAAATAGTAACGTTACCCAGTCACTCGTTTGAACTGCTTCTCCTTGTTCGAGTAGCCACTGGTCTCCAATCGGACCAGAGGAAAAAACGATGGCGGTAACAAGATTCCATCCGAGATGTAAGCCAATGGGAGCAAAAAGGGATTTTGTTTTTGCGAAAGCAAGAGCAAACATCCATCCTCCAGCGCCCGTTACCAGGAAAACATAAATCATTAACACGAGACGAGAACCAAATACACCATAGCTAAACCAGTGGTAGATCCCAAATATTATTGCGCTAAGTAGACATGCTTTAACAATCCCAATGTGTCTGATTAACACATATAGAATCACCCCTCTGAATACCAATTCCTCCAGGATCACGGCAATCATTACCCAAAGAGAACCGCCAAGTAACTGGACCGGGCCATAGTCAGGATTAATCTGATAGGAAATCTCTTTGAAGTGCGCTTGCCAGGTGAAGTTGATCACTGCAATGCCGGCCATGAATACCAACCCAACAAGAAATTCCTTCGCGCGCTGCCGGCTTGGCACGATACCCAAAACAGTGATAGGCTCCTTTAATACCAGGTGAAGCAATAGCCCCGAAAACAGGAATGCCCCTGCAGTATGCCGATCATCATTTGCCTTGCAGTCTAGTGGGTCGAGATTTGAAGAGGCAATACGTTGTATTAGTGAGTGTGTTACGGGCCGAGGCTGAATCGAATGAGCAGTATCCATTCAGTGCACCCTGGGAAGGTGGGGATTTTGTCCATATCACCTGCGCTTTCGATGGGGACGATGAAGTTGACGCATTACCACATCTCCTATCGTTTAAGAATACGTATAACGTCTGCTTCCGCTCCGTCCCGATAGGCCGTCAGCTCGAGGCTCAGTTCAGTCGAATTTCCGCCGCCAAACACAACGCAGTATCGATCTGATTGGACCCACGCAATCCATTTAAAGCACTGTATCAAGATAAAAAAGGTGCTGCCCATCACTGTACAGCACCTTTTTATTTAGGAAAAATAAGAAATGGTTCGGCCGAAAGGCTCTAATAGCCACGGCTCTTATCGGTTGCTTCTTCTTCACCGTTCAGCAAATCAAGAAACTCACGATACGGCAGAGGGTGCGAGAACATCGGAAAATCCTTCTCAATTGCATTTTGGTGCTCTTCAATGCTCGTTGCGGCCACGCAGTCGGTTAAGGTAATCACGTTGTACCCATTCTCATAACCAGTACGCATCGTTGATTCAACACAGCAATTGGTCAAAAAGCCACCAAGCACGATGGTTTCAATCCCTTTGCTACGCAGTATGAAGTCGAGATTAGTGCTGGCGAACGTATCCAAGCCGCGTTTGCCTTCAACAACGATGTCTCCCTCCTCTGCCTGCATATCCTCATGCAGTTCAACACCCCACGTTCCCTTTTTGAAAGACTGTGTATCAACGACGCCCTTCAAAATTCCATAGGGATGACGTGAAATTTCGTTGTAGCCTGGGACAAAAGAGATCGGTGCATGGATAATAGTTGCGCCAGCTTCACGTGCTTTGGCGGCAACCGTTTTGCTGTTTTCAAGCATATTGGTTTCAGCCATCACAGATTTGACAGCATCGTGTAGTGTGCCACCTTCACTCGTGAAATCATTTTGATATTCAATAAATACTACTGCGGTTTTTTTGGGATCGACAATCATCAC